>CAIKVF010000182.1 GCA_903830745.1 uncultured Actinomycetes bacterium
ACGTCGTGCAGATTTAATTAAAAAACTCCAAGCTGAAGGCGTTGTTGATGCGAACAAGCAAACAGTTGTTGCACCTGTTCCGCTTCGCGTTGGTCTTGTGGCGAGTCCTGGCACTGAGGGTTACAGCGACTTCACTGGTCAACTTCTCAATTCCGGATACGGCTTCGAAATCACTTTGGTAAAAACTGCCGTGCAAGGTGACACTGCGCCACCGCAAATCGTGAGCGCGATTCAAGCACTTGATGCGCACGGCGTTGACATCATCTGTCTCGTGCGTGGTGGAGGATCGAAGGGTGACCTTTCATGTTTCGACGACGAGCGCATTGCACGCGCCATTGGTGCATCTTCAACGCCGGTCTTTACGGGCATTGGACACACTGGTGACGAATCAATCGCGGACATTGTTGCTCACACCAGAGCAATCACGCCAACAAAGCTTGGTGAAGAGATTGCTGCACTCGTGAGTGGATGGCACCAGCGTCGCGTCATTATTCCAGCGCAGCGAATCATGGTGGGAACGGCTGAGGTATTAGATGAAGCAACGGAGTATCTCGCCGAGCGTCGACGCACCATGATTTTTGCCGTTCGTGACCGCCTACGTGCTGAGCGCAGACACCTTGGATCTGTTCGCCAGCAACTCCTCATGCAGAGCCGTCACGTTATGACATCTGCGAGTCAACTCATTGTCAGCACCAAGCAGTTACTCAGTGCCTATGACCCTAAAAAGCGCATGGCCCAGGGCTGGTCGGTAACGACAAACGCCAGTGGGCAGGTGGTGAAGTCGCTTAGCGACGTTGCAGTGGGCGAGAATGTACGTGTTCTCGTTAGTGATGGATCATTTGAATCAACAGTGAACAAGAAAGATGGAAACTCATGACAAAGAACATGGACTGGAATGAAGCAGCCACTGAACTCAACGCAATTGTTGAGTCGTTTGACGAAGGTGAAGTCTCAGTTGACGATCTTTTCGTAAAGCTTGAACGAGCCACAGCAATTATTGAGTCACTAGAAGCTCGACTTGACGCAACAAAAGCAAAGGTCGAGGAACTAGCTCCTCGGATTGCACAGGTTGCTAACGACGAATGAGCGATTCGTTTTACTTCCGACAACTCCTCGCCGGACGTGACTTTGCAGTTGGCAACGACATTGCTCGTCAAATGCTTAATTTCGCTTACGCCATTGGTGACCGTGAAACCGGTGAAGCAATTCTGGTTGACCCTTCGTATCATCCAACAGAGCTCGTGGAGATTGTTGAAGCCGACGGCCTAAAAGTTGTTGGTGTAATTGCCACGCACTTTCATGCTGACCACATTGGTGGCGACTTAATGGGTTACGAAATCCCAGGTATCGCAGAACTATTGCAGCACCGAAACGTCCCAATTCACGTGCAGACAACTGAGGTTGCGTGGGTAACGAAGGGAACTGGTGTTGAAGTAGTAAATCTTGTCCAACACGAAAGTCACGATATCCTAAAAGTTGGAAAGTACGAGATTGAGTTCATCCACACCCCGGGCCACACCCCAGGAAGTCAGTGCATGCTCGTTAATAACTGTCTAATAAGTGGTGACACTCTTTTTGTTGATGGATGTGGTCGCACAGACTTCCCATACTCACAACCAGAAGAAATGTACATCTCGCTTAATGAACGCCTCGCTGGCATCAAAGACGAAGTAGTTCTCTATCCCGGCCACTTGTACTCAGCTGAGCGCCATGCTCCAATGGGCGAAGTTCGAAAGAACAATTTTGTCTTGGCACCAGTTTCAAAAGAGCAGTGGCTCGCAATGTTCGCCCGATGACGCTCACCTCAACTGATCACGTTGTAGTTGTTGGCGCCGGGCTTGCTGGGTGGCGCTTTATTGAGTCACTTCGTCGCGACGGCTACGAGGGAAAGATCACTCTTATTGGTGATGAGCCCTACGTACCGTATGACCGCCCTCCGCTTTCTAAGCAGGTGCTCTCAGGTAAATGGGAAATTGATAAAACAGTGCTCGCGAGCGACGAAGCACTTGAAAGTGCGAACATCACGTCTATCTTTGGTGTCTCAGCAACATCGCTTGATGTAATGAGCCACACAGTCACGCTTGAAAATGGTGAAACCGTAAGCGGAACGCACATTGTTATTGCCACTGGCACACGGGCCAGAAGGATTTCCTTCAGTGATGAGTCACTCGTGCACACCATCAGAAACAGAAAAGACATTGAGGGCCTAAATGCTCTCCTTGCGACAGTTCCTGAGGGAGCTACGGTTGCGGTCATTGGTGGCGGGTTCATTGGCGCCGAAGCAGCAACAGCTCTTAAGGCTCGTGGGCTAACACCGGTTGTCTTTGAGGCGCTACAGCGTCCTCTCATTGGCGCACTTGGTGATCAGGCATCGCAGTGGTTGCTTCCATTGGCATCAAACGCAGAAATTGAGCTTCGAACAAGTCAAGTGATCCGTGACGTCAGTGACGGAAGTGTTGTTTTCGCCGACGGAAGCTCGCTAGAAGTTGCAGCGGTGGTTCTAGGAGTTGGCGCAGAAGTAAATACTGAGTGGTTGCAGTCCTCTGGCCTGGTTCTTGATGGTGGGGTAGTAGTTGATGAACATCTTCTTGCTACGCCAACTATTGGTGCACTTGGTGACGTAGCCAAGTTCCCATTCAAAGGTGAACTCACTCGAATTGAGCACTGGCAAGTAGCAACTGATCACGCTGCAGCGTTATCACTGCACTGGGCTAAGGGCGAAAAAGCACCAGACATGGTTCCGTACTTCTGGTCTGACCAGTATGGAAAGAAAATCCAAATGCTTGGACACCCTCATCCAAGTGATGACGTTGTCAAAGTTGCTGGAAGCGATGAAGAAGGCAAATGGTTGGCGCTTTATTCTCGCGGTGGCGTTGTGACCGGAATTCTTTCGCTCAGCCAACCACGCTGGCTAATGGTTTCCAAGGTATTGCTCGACGAAGAGACAACTCTTACTCGCGCAATGGAACTTCAGCCCTGGGCTTAATCAGTTGTTGATGTAATAAACAACATTCACCTGAACATTCACAGACTCTGTGCCTGACTGAATTGGCACAGACGTCTTCATGCTGTCAGTCGCTACTGATCCATACATGATTGGTGTTGGTGTGTTCTGTGATTCGTTGTCAGTGAGACGCTTGATTTTGCCAACATGGAACTTTCCAGTGGTGCCAAGACTTTGAGCAATGCTCAAGGCATTTTGTAGTGCTTGTGATCGCGCCATTTTGAGCGCCGCGCCATTGTGCGAAAGCGTAAATGAGATGCCACTCAACTGTGCACCAGTTCCACCAGCTCGAACAGCGCTATCGATTACTGTTCCGACCTTCGAAGAGTTAGGCATTGTCACGCTCAACGTATCTGTGGCGTAGTAGCCAGTAATGGTTCCAGCACTGTTTGTTGTTGGATTAACACTCAGGTTTGAAGTTTGAATGTCTTTTTTAGCAACTCCACCACTTAGGAGTGCACTTTGGACAAGAGCAATTCGTGTGTTGTTTGCACTTAAGGCAGCACCAGGAGTTGCTCCATTGGTGTTTATTCCAACTTGGAACGACGCAGTATCAGGAACCGCGGTGACGGTTGCACTGCCAGTAACTGAAACAGTTCCACGAGATGCGTGATGTGAAATCATTGCAAGTCCACCAATTAACAAGATTAGAACTAGAAGTAACTGCCAAATTCGTGCATTGACACCGCGAAAACTTTGCATCAATGAACTCTTGCTCGATACTGGTTGGTCAATGCTCATGGGCACTCCTTAAGAACTAGAACTGCACTGAACTTAGTTCAGGAATTGTCTTTTCGGTACGCGCGACAACGATCTTCCAGTTCTTTCGAAGCGTTGCACGCTCTTCATCATTGATTTGTGGAGTGAATTCTTTAGCGGGGGACCACAAATTCTCGACTTGGTCGAGTGTCAAATGCCCAGCGCCAACAAGTGCCATAAGTCCCGCACCACGAGTTGTTGCTTCGCGTTCTGTTGAAACACTGACTCGAAGTCCTGTGAAGTTACTAAAGCTTTGCAAGAAGAACTCGTTGGCTGTTATTCCACCATCAACACGAATCTCTTCGTGCTTCACACCAGCTTGTTCTTCACTGGCGATGACAAGGTCAGCACCACGTTGGGCAATTCCTTCAAGTACCGCACGAACCATGTGTGCTTTGGTTGTTCCTCTGGTGAGTCCAAAGAATCCACCTCGTGCTCCAAAGTCCCAGTATGGAGTTCCAAGTCCAGCAAGGGCTGGGACAAAAGAGACGCCATCTGAAGATGGAACTGAGGTTGCTAGTGGTTCGAGTTCATTGAAGTCATCAACCAGGCCAAGTTCATTCTTGATCCACTCGAGACAAGAGCCTGCTGAAAGCACAATGCCTTCAATGCCCCAGGTGAGTTTGCCATCTTGACTTCGAGCAACGATCGGGAAACAACCCGATGTGAATCTGTTCAGAGTCTCTGGTCCACCAGAGCCATCAATCATGTTGAGCATGGCGCCGGTACCAAAAGTAATTTTCGTACCCTTTGTTATGCAGCTTTGTCCAAAGAGCGAAGCGGACTGGTCACCTACAAGTGCAGTAATCGGAATGTTCCCGAGTGCGCTGGCATTACCGTGCGAACCCATGGTGTCAACAATCGTTGGCATCGTGGCATTGTCAATTTTTAAAACATCAAGAACGTGCTGATCCCATGAGGAAATGTCGAGAGAAATGAATCCATTAACCGCGGCGTTGGAAGTGTCAGTGATGTGAAGTGCGCCATTGCTGATGACGTAGGCAATCCACGTTTCAATAGTCGCGAAGCGAAGTTCTTTTGAAGGGCGGCCGGACTGCTCTACGAGCCACTTTGCTTTTGTTGCGGACTGATTTGGTGCAAGACGGATGTTTTCACCTTGCAAGATAAGACAGTCAATTACAGTACGTAGGTCTTGCCATCCGAGTGCTGGCCCAACGGGCTCACCTGTTGCTGCGTCAAAGACAATTGTTGTTGCGCGCTGGTTGGTGATTCCAACAACGTCGCACGCTCCACCTTCGCTGAGTGTTTTTGCCGACAGCTCTAAAACGAGTCGCTTGATTTCGTTGGCATCAAGTTCCACTTCGCCAGGCTGTGGGGAAGTGACGGTGAGTTTTTGTTGTTGAATGTGTGAGACGTTGCCTTGCTCATCAACGATTGCGGTGCGAATTGATGTTGTTCCAACATCAATCGCCAGAGCCCTTACCAAGGCTCACCACCAATGCCTAGTGCGCCTGGGTTCATTATGTTCTCAGGGTCGAGTGCCTTCTTCATTGTTAGAAGCACTTCGAATGAAGAACCGAGTGCCTCTTTTACGAAACGAGCACGATTACGTCCAACGCCGTGGTGGTGGCTGAGTGCACCACCAGTTGCGAGCACAGTCTTTGAAGCTGCGTCCCAAGCACTGCGGTAATAGTTCGTCGGATCTCCGCCAGGGCGGCCAGCAAATGTGAAATAGAGGCATGCGCCGTCGTCGTAGGCATGACTTTGATGCACTGAGGCGGCCATGGTTGTTGGCACTTCCTTAAGTGCCGCAACAACCTTTTGGTGCATGTCGCTCAAGATGTCCCATGATCCAGAAACCTCAATGGTGTCAACAATGATTCCGGCTTCCCATAGGGGGACGAGAGAACTTACGTTGTTGCGGTGCGATAGCCACGTGGCAACGTGTGCATCATCGAGCTTCGTTGCCTTTGAGCATTCTTCAGCAACAACTTCCATTGTTGCGTCACAAAGACCCTGGTCGCCTTCGTCGAGGACAATGAGTGCACACTGCTCAATTTGGAAGTTGCGCTTTGATTCAGCTTCGTCGTAGAGGCGAAGCACCGCTGGCTTAGCTCCACGCTTGTAGATGTTCTGGCACGCATCGAGGCCATCTTTGAATGTGTCAAAGCTGTAGGCACTGCGAAGTTCATACGTCGGCTTTACTCGTAGCAACAACGTTGCTTCAGTAATTACTCCGAGAGTTCCTTCTGAGCCAACAAAGAGTTGCAGAAGATCAGGCCCAACGGCTTGGCGTGGTCCACGGTCGCCGATTTTTACGATGTCACCATTGGCGAGAACGACGGTAAGTCCACGAACGATGTCTTCAATCTTTCCGTAACGGTTTGAGAACTGACCAGCTCCGCGACACGCGAGCCATCCACCAACTGTTGCGAGGTCAAAAGACTGAGGGAAGTGACCAACGGTCCACCCCTTTTTGTTAACTGCTTTTTCTAAGTCAGGACCGAAGACTCCAGCCTCCACGTGCACGAGACCTGAATCTGCATTGATGTTGATTATTTTGTCGAGCCCAGTGAGATCAAGTGCAATTGCACCATCAACTGCAACTGCTCCACCAACAACTCCGGAGCGACCACCTTGTGGGGTAACTGAAATCTTGTGCTTGGCAGCGATCTTTACGACTTTGGAAACTTCTTCAGTGGTTGTAGGCGTTACAACTACACCCGGCCAGTGCGGAACTCGACCTTCATTTACGTCACGAATAGATAGTGGCCACCAGTCGCGACCGTGCTGCGCACGTGACTCAGTTGATATGTCGAATGAGATTTTCGAAGCGGTTAAATCATCGAGCAATGCAGCTGGGGCGCTGGCGCCAATTGAATCGGAGTGAGACCCGGCGGGGTAATCATTTGGCATTGTTGGTTTAGTCATGACTGAACCCTACAGAATCAGCCCCGCACTAGTAAATTCGCTCTCTACGAGTGACGCATATGTTGCAATTTGACTATCGATTTCGCTTGGCGACCAACCAAAAATGGGAGCAACTTCTTCACAAATTACGCGAGCGGCCTTAAGCGTGGCCCTCGCATCATGAAGGTGAGCACGGGTTCTGCGTGTCAGAAGGTCAATGAGTGACGTAGCCATTTCGTTCTGTGCACTAAAGACGAATTCACCCAGCAGGTATGGCTGGCCAACGATTGGCGAAGTACCGAGACGAGGATTCTTTTCAATCAGAGAAAGGATCTCTAGGGCCTCTGAACCAAAGCGCTGGTACAGGTGCTGTTCGATTTCATTCGATGGGCGCCAGTTGCTTGTGCCATGGAACTTTAAGTTCTTGGTTTGAACAGATTTCAGATTTGAGAAGTATGGCTTTAACGCATTCACTGTGTCTTCAGCCATCTGTCGGTAAGTGGTCCACTTTCCACCCGTAATGTGCACGACGCCGTTACCGGAGTCAGTTACTTGGTGACGTCTCGAGAGGTCTGCGGTGCGCTCGCTGAGCTCCTTGCCACTCTTTGGTGCGAGCAGTGGTCGAAGCCCAGCCCACAGTCCTGTGATGTCACTCGTGGTGAGGTTTGACGATGTTGAGTTGTTCGCTGCTTTGAGTAAGTACTCAATGTCTTCTGGTGTGCACTCGGGGGTGTCAATTGATCCGTCGTACGCAGTATCGGTGGTGCCAATGAATGTAAATGGTGCATCTTCGAACGGAACGACGAAAATGCTTCGACGGTCTCCAGGAACACTAAATACGGCAGCAACGTCAGCGGGGAGACGATCGCGTGGAACACTGACGTGCACTCCCTTGGCCGGCTTGATGTGGTGAGTGGCATCGTGATTCACCATTGTGAACACATCATCGGCCCAAACGCCTGAGGCATTAACCAATGAGCGAGTAGAAATCTTTATTTCTTTTCCACTCAGTTCATCGCGGCACACAACGCCGTTCACATCTCCAGCTTCATTTCTCGTCACGCTGAGTGCACGTACGTAGGTTGCGACATCGGCGTTGAAGTCAAGTGCAGCGCTCCGGCAAATGCTTAGCGCGACTCGAGCATCATCACCACGCGCGTCCATGTATATGAATGCTGCTTCAAGGTTGTGTGCTTTAAGTGTCGGTAGGTGAGAAACAGCATCAGAAGGCGTGATCTTTTTGTAGCGCTTTCCAATTCTCCATCCTCCGGTGATGTCGTAGAGACGAAGTGCCGAGCCGTACGCCTTAACAAGTGTTTTGCGCATGACTGCGTTGTTGGCGAAGATTGGAATTAAGAAAGGAAGGGGGCGAACCAAGAACGGAGCGTTCTCCAAGAGTCTTTGTCGCTCGCGAAGATTTTCGTACACCAGCTTGAATTCTTTTTGCTGAAGATAACGAAGTCCACCGTGCACCATTTTCGATGACTTCGAGCTTGTGCCACTGGCGATGTCGCCACGGTCAATGAGTGCCACGCTCAGCCCACGAGAGGCGGCGTCGAGTGCGACTCCGGCTCCAGTCATTCCCGCACCAATCACCACTAGGTCGTAGGTCTTGGTGGCCATTGCGTCTAGAGCGCTATCTCGCTTAAAAATTGTCACGACTCATGTTGTCACAAAGCCAACTATCGTTCTGAACATGGACTTTGAACTATCAGATGAACTTAAGAGCCTCCAGCAAACGGTAAGGCGACTGGCCCAAGACAAAATTAAGCCCAGGGCTCGTGAAATCGACTCAACAGGTGAGTACCCACAGGACATCTTTGATGAATTCAAGAAGGCCGACCTTCTAGGACTCTGTATTCCAGAGGAATACGGTGGCTCTGGTGCTGGAATCCTTGGTCTAACAATCGCTATTGAAGAAGTTACAAAGTATTCAAATGTGATTGGGCTGATGCTGTTGTTGACACGTCTTCCATCGGGACCAATCATGATTGCTGGAACGGAAGAGCAGAAGCTTCGCTACTTGCCGGGAATCGCAAATGGAAGTCAGCGTGCATCATTTTGTCTTTCAGAACCAGGTGCGGGATCAGACGTTGCAGGAATGCAGACAACCGCGAAAGCAGATCCTGATGTAACTGGTGGTTACATTTTGAACGGAACGAAGTGCTGGATCTCTGGAGGTATGCAGGCGGACTGGTTCATTGTGTTTGCGAAGAAGGGTGAAGCATCGTCTCGTCTCCACTCTGAGATTGGTTGCTTCATTGTTGATGCCAATACACCAGGACTCAGTCGCCCACGCGTAGACCGCAAAATGGGTGTTCGCGGTATTGATACTGCTGACATTGTTATGGAGAATGTTCACATTGGTCCAAAGCAAGAAATCCATGGCGGCTTCCTACTCATCATGCAGGCGCTCAACGCAATGCGACCAATTGTTGCGGCTCGAGGAATCGGACTCGCCGAGGGTGCACTCATGTACGCAACGGACTACGTGAAGAATCGTGCGGCGTTTGGAAAAACAATTTCTGAGTTCCAAGGTATTCAGTGGGAGATTGCCAAGTGCGCAACAGAAATTGAAGCAGCACGACTTCTTACGTACCGTGCAGCGTGTCTGGCTGACGATGGCAAGTTCACTAAGGAATACGTTCCAATGCTTTCAATGTGTAAGTACTACGCATCTGAAGTCGCGGTACGCGCTTCGGGAATAGCTCTACAGATGTTGGGTGCTGCTGGGTACATGGAAGACCACC
>CAIKVF010000183.1 GCA_903830745.1 uncultured Actinomycetes bacterium
CTTTAGTGACCCCGAGACCATCAAACGAATGGCGGCACACAGACGCGCAGTGAATGCGAATGAACTGAAGTTCATAGACATGATGGAACAAGAAGAATTGTTTCTTGATCTCAGAGGGCTTGCCTACAGCGCACACTGGGTGACACCAGTCGGCCCACCACGCAGGTATGACACCAGATTCTTTGTAGCGCTTGCTCCAACTGATCAAGTTGCAACGCATGATGCTGGTGAAACTGTTGCCGATCAATGGGTACGACCACTTGAAGCGCTTGCCATGCATGAACGCGGAGAACTTGAAATGATTTTTCCAACAATTAAAAACTTGAAAGACATTGCCCACTTCACAACGTCGCGTGAAGTTATTAACTACGCAAATGCGCTCACAGAAATTCCACGTATAGAGCCACGTATTAAGGCCATAAATGGTGAGACGGTAATTCTTATGCCCGGCGACGATGGCTTTGACGACTAGCTCTCGCTAGCAACTGCGCGGTCTAATGCATCAAGCATTCTGGCTGAACATCCCTGCATGCCTATTGGTGGAGCAATGTCGGTTTCAATTCGCCTCGCGAGTACATGAAAGACACCACTGGCATCTTCTTTTAAGACGGCAGGCTCACCAATGTCGCCGCCGCTTGCGATCTCGTGGTTGAGTGAAATCTCACAGAGCAGTGGCACATCAAGTTCTATGGCTAGTGAGCTTCCTCCACCTTCACCAAACAGATTGTGCGTTTCGCCACATGAACATACGAGTCCACTCATGTTTTCGATTACACCCAGAACGCGGATGTTCGACTTACGAGCAAAGTCAGCGGCACGTAGTGCAACACGCTGCGCTGCGACGGCTGGAGTAGTAACAACGAGCTGTCCCATTTGCGGGAGTATTCGCGCCAGCGTCATGGCGATGTCGCCAGTTCCTGGAGGGGTGTCAATGAGCAGGTAGTCAATGTCTGACCAGTCGGCGTCTTCAATGAACTGGGCAACTGCTTTTTGAACAATGAGTCCGCGCCATAAGAGCGCTTGGTCTTCTTCAGCCAGTAGCCCCATGGAAAGAAGTTTTATTTTTCCTTTTCCAATTATCTTTTCGAGCGGGATCATCTTCTTGTCTTTGGCGGTGACTTCACCTTGGATACCTAGAAGTCTGGTGAGTGAGAAGCCCCAAATGTCTGCGTCAAGCACACCAACTCGGTGACCAAGCTGTGCGAGTGCAACTGCGAGGTTCGCAGTGACTGATGACTTACCAACGCCACCCTTGCCTGAAGCAATCATGAGTACAGGAGTTTGAAAGGGGATTGAAGTTTCTGGCGCACGGTCTTGTGCAAACTTGCGAGCACGCTTCATGAGTTCTGCACGCTGATCTTGTTCCATAATGCCAATAACAATTTCGACCTTGTTAATGCCATCAATACAAAGTGCTGCTTCTTTCACGTCTCGCTCAATTTGTGAGCGAAGTGGACAACCAGAAGTTGTAAGAGCAACATTGACGAATGCAGTTGCATTTTCGATACGAATCTCGCCAACCATCCCGAGTTCAACAATGGACGCGCCAAGCTCTGGGTCGAGGACCCGGGTGAGCCGTTCTCGTATCTGGTCGACTTGCTGCATACCTGAACGCTAATGCCCTTTAAATAAGGGGTGTTCAAAGGCCATTTCCCTTACTACTATGGGGGGAACACTTATTTAAAGGAGTGACATGTCAAACGCCACTACAACCAACGTAGATCTAAAGAAAAAGGCAACCAACCCGATCACGCTGACCGATGTTGCCATTGTCAAAGTCGCTGAGCTCATCGCGGCTGAAGCAGCTGATGAAGTGCTTGCACTTCGTGTTTCTGTGAAGCCTGGTGGCTGTGCAGGCTTTAACTACGACATGTTCTTTGATTCAGAATACGCAACAGACGATGTGCTTCGTGAATTCGGTGATGTAAAGGTTGTTGTTGACACCCAGAGCGCAGAACTTCTCAACGGTTCAA
>CAIKVF010000184.1 GCA_903830745.1 uncultured Actinomycetes bacterium
AGGACTGGAGACTGACTTAGACATTTTGCGTGAAGGATCTTGTAGATCCATAACTCGAGCGGCGGACTTTGGTTGTACGCCAACAGGCAAAGTAAATGTTTCACCGAATCGGTTGTTGAAGCGTTCAGCGATTTCGCGAGTCAGCTCGAGGTGTTGGCGCTGGTCGTCTCCTACGGGAACTTCCTGTGCGTTATAAAGCAAGATGTCAGCGGCCATAAGTACTGGGTAGGTGAACAGTCCTGCGCGGTAGCCATCTTGGCGAGATGCTTTTTCCTTGAACTGAGTCATTCTGCTGAGTTCTCCGAATGTTGCAACATTCTCAAGTAACCAGCTCAGCTGTGCGTGATATGGAACCTGGCTCTGAATGAAGAGGGTGCAGACTTCAGGGTCAAGTCCGCTCGCAAGCAACCATGCAACGCCATCGATTGTCTGGGACCTGAGTTCTTCAGGATCAATCTGCAGCGTTAATGCGTGAAGATTGACAACGCAGTAGAAGGCTTCTGAGTTCTGGCTATCGGCCCACTGCTTTAGGGCGCCAAGATAGTTACCAAGGTGTGGGGTGCCCGAAGGCTGAATGCCAGAAAGAATTCTCACCCCTCCATAGTAGGAGCAGTGCACGCCTAACTTGTGCCGTCGAACTAGAGTTGCACCATGACCTACGTCGTGACGACGCCGTCTTTTAGCGGCCCAGTTGAACTCCTACTAAGGCTTATTAGCGCCCATGAAGTAGACATCCTCGATGTCCCACTTTCTCCAATTGTTGACGCCTTCGTTGCTGAAATGCGAAGCGAGACAGCAAACCTCAGCGCAGAAGATCTCTCTGAATTTCTACTAATTGGATCAATCCTTTTAGAGATGAAGAGCTTCCGTCTCCTTCCTGGAAAAGACAGCAACGAACCAGACGAAGAATTCATTGGCTGGGAAGAACGAGATGTTCTCCTGGCTCGACTACTCGAGCTTCGAACATACGCCTCACTTAGCGACGCCTTCATTTCGCTCTTTGAACGTGCGAGTCGTGCCTTCCCTCGAATTCGTGGAATTGATGAAGGCTTCGTAGTTACTCCGCCCGATCTACTCGCAGGTGTCACCACGGCAAAGCTCGCTCAGGCGTACTTGCGAGGTATTGAAGACAAGCCAGTACCAGTTGTTCGACTCAACCACGTAACAGTGGACTCAGTCACAGTTGCAGAAACTGTGGCTTCTCTAACAACGCGTCTTCCGTCACTTGGAAAACTTACATTCCGTTCACTTACCGCTGCGTTACTTACGCGCATTGAAGTGATTGTTCACTTCCTCGCGCTACTTGAACTTTGCAAACTCGGATACGTGGAACTTGGCCAAGGATCAACCTTTGGTGAAGTTGAGATTGAGTGGATTGAAAATCAAGAAGAATTCGATTACGGAAAGGTCGACAGTTATGAGGGATGAGTTTTCTCTAGAACAAAAGCTCGAGGCGATGTTGACCGTAGCGCTTGAACCAATTTCAGCCGAAGAGTTAGCTGACGTTGTTGAAGTTGATACCGAAGACGTTGTCCTTGCGCTTCGTGCTCTTCGTTTGGAGTTCGCTGAACAACGTCGTGGCTTTCAACTCGCAGAACTAGCGAGTGGATGGGTGATGCAGTCTGCATCAGAAGTATCAGAGTGGGTAGGCAAATTTGCCAACCGAGACGTATCGCACCGACTCAGCTCCGCTGCTCTTGAAACGCTCGCAATTATTGCGTACCGCCAACCAATTTCTCGTGCTCAAATCACTTCACTTCGTGGAGTAAATGTTGACGGTGTTTCACGACTCCTCGAACAACGTGGCTACATTGAAGAAAAAGGCCGCTCCACTGGACCAGGTACTCCAATTCTTTATGGAACTACCGAATTATTTCTTGACCGCATGGGCCTCGCAAATATTTCAGAACTTCCTCCAATTGAAGAATTCATGCCACCTGTTGAAACCGCACAAGAGCTTGTTAATGAGATGAATTCACAACTAGACCTCGCTGAGGACGCCTAGTTGGAAGAGGGC
>CAIKVF010000185.1 GCA_903830745.1 uncultured Actinomycetes bacterium
CCACGGGAACTGAAAACTCAGGACTCAGTGTGTTCTTGAAAGACGATCATCTCTACTTTGACTACAACTGCTTCAATGATCATTATGTTTTGAAGTCTGCGAGCAAAGTCCCAGCGGGTGAATCAGTCGTAGGTGTCAAGTTCCGCCGAGGAAAGAATGATGCAGATGCCACGCTAGTGATTGACGGAGCAGAAGTTGGAACTATTCACTTGCCACTTCTTATGCGAATCATCTCAAGTATTGGAATGAGTGTCGGTGCCGACGTTGGTTCACCAGTTTCTCTTGAGTACAAGGCTCCATTCAAGTTTGAAGGAACTATTAGACGAGTTGACATTCAGCTCATTTCAAATAGCGACAGAAAAGAACAAGAAGCAGCAGCACGAGAAGGCATGGCGCGTCAATAAACGTTGTAACTAAAAGGAGCAATATGAACAGAGTACGTACACCAGATGATCGTTTTTTAAATCTTCCTGATTATTCATACACACCGCACTATGCAGAAGTTAAAGATCCAACCGGAGGCGACCCGCTTCGTATGGCCTACATTGATGAAGGCCCACGTGATGGGCAAGTTATGTTGCTGCTTCACGGTGAGCCGAGCTGGTCATTTCTATACAGAAAAATGATTCCGATTCTTGTTGGCGCAGGGCACCGAGTCATTACTCCAGACCTCATTGGTTTTGGACGTTCCGATAAGCCAGCAACTCGTGCTGACTACACCTACCTTCGCCACGTTGAGTGGGTGCGTGAGCTGATTTTCGACAAGCTTGATCTACAGAACATCACGTACTTCGGTCAAGACTGGGGAAGTCTTCTAGGACTGCAACTCGTTGGTCTCTATCCAGAGCGCTACGCACGTGTAGTAATCGGTAATGGTGGACTTCCTACTGGCGATCACAAACTCAGCGATGCATTCTTTGCGTGGCAGACCTACAGCCAAACAACACCTGAGCTAAAGGTCGGCAACATAGTTTCTGGTGGTTGCAAGAACCCACTTCCAGCCGAACTAATTGCAGCGTACGACGCACCGTATCCTGACGACACATTTAAAGAAGGAGCACGTCAGTTCCCGCTTCTTGTTCCATCAACTCCTGACGACCCGACACACGACACGAATGTTCGTGCATGGGAAGGTCTAATGAAGTTCACCAAGCCGTTCCTGCTCTGCTTCTCAGATAGCGATCCAGTGATGGCCGGAGGAGACAAGGCATTTTCGTCTCTTGTTCCTGGAACAAAGGGTCAAGACCACGTGACTATTAAAGATGCTGGTCACTTCTTGCAAGAAGACAAGGGCGAAGAAATCGCAAACTTGATGCTTGCGTTTATTGCCAAGAACTAGAAGTAGTTCTCTCCGAGAGCTTCACTCCAGGGGGCGACTTTAAGGTCGCCCTTTGGAACGCTCCAGCGAAATACTGGTTTGATGTCAAGAACTGGTGTGCCGTCAATACCGTCAAGTCCGCGCACGGTTATTGAACGCTCGTTTACTGAGTTGATTGCAACCGTTGTTAGAAGAATACGGTTCGGGCGGTCCTTGTTGCGCTGCGCAAAAATTCCTACATCTGGCCAGTCGGTATTGCCGCGAGGGTGACGGTGCCAGGGCCCTGGTGGGACGTCTTCAGCCCAGTCAGCGAAGAATACGACTTCGATGTGCGAGAACTCCGAGAGTCCCTTTAATGCCTCTGAGGGGACGTCTTGGGCGAGCTCAATGGTGCTTTCAATGTCATCCCAATTGTCGTCTAACGCCTCACTGCGGTCGTTACGGATATATGCGATTGGTCTAACAATGTGTTCCATGCACCTAATCTAGTGAAGCAATCGAGCTCTGGGGGTATCGTGTACTTTCCTAGTAGCAACCTGAAAGATATATGGCAGAACTGACTTTTACATACGGAACAATGGCGGCTGGAAAGTCCACCTTGGCGCTCCAGCTCTGCTGGCAACTTCGTGAAAACAGGAGTGACATCGCGCTGTGGACATTTGGTCAGCGCAGCAATAATGGCAAAATTACAAGCCGAATTGGCATTGAGGCGGATGCTGACGCCATTGAAAATGGCGAAGATCTAACTCCTCGTATTAAGAAGCTCCTCGCCGAGGGAATAAAAATTCTCGTAATCGATGAGGCACAGTTCGCAAGCAAAGAACAAATTGACCAACTTGGCCAACTAGTCGACGACGACGACGTTGATGTCCACGCATTTGGTCTTTCAGCTGACTTTCAACTAAATCTGTTTCCAGGGTCTGCGCGTTTATTTTCGATCGCCGACGTCGCGCGTGAGCTTCCACTCACCTCAACATGCTGGTGTGGCAATAAGGGTCGCTGCAACGCCCGCGTCGTTGACGGTGTCATTGTCAGAGACGGTGACCAGTTCGTTATTGGTGACGTTCACCACGGGGTTGTTCACTACCAGGTGCTTTGTCGCACTCACTACCGCACAGGCAAATTAGGACCTATTTAAGAGTCGGCTTGTATCCACCCAGAGTTCAATTTTGAACGCCAAAATAGATTCATGTCAACTGAACAAGAAACCAGCATCGGTCAGGGAATTGATTGCATGAATCGATTCGGGATCTTCTCCGAATGTCAAAACTGTGGTGGAAAATTATCAGCTGAACACGCTCATTACCGCTGCACCGCATGTGGCTGGCGCGATAGCTGCTGTGACTAGTTCTACTTTTTAAAGAACTTAACTATCAATTTTTGAACTTAGGGCTAACCACACGATGCCGAGCAGCCCAGAAATTATCGCTGCAAAAAATAGTCCAATTCGTGCTTGATCCAGTTGAGAAGAAGTAGTCAACGTAATCTGTGCAATTACTAGAGACACGGTAAGTCCCATTCCTGCGAGCAGACCAACACCAAAGATTTCTCTCAAATCTAAACTCTCTGGAAGCTTTAAGCGTGTGAAGCGTGTGAGCAACCAAGCCGCGAGGAAGATACCTAGAACTTTTCCAACAATTCTTGCGACTACTAGTGCAACGCTTATTTTTTCAAAAGCAAGAGAAAAATCTAAGTGTGAAAGCAGATTGATCCAGATGTACAC
>CAIKVF010000186.1 GCA_903830745.1 uncultured Actinomycetes bacterium
GAGTGTTGCTAGCTCTGGCAACGTTGCTGCTCGTATCATTCATTATTTTTATTGCGGGTGATGTACTTCCTGGAAGTATTGGTCGCACAATTCTTGGTCAGTTTGCAACTGATGCGCAGGTGCACGCACTCGACGCACAACTTGGTTTTAATCACCCAGTGCTCATTCGCTACTGGAACTGGATTAGCTCATTTGTTAGAGGGGACTGGGGCACATCAATCACTCAGCAGATCCCAGTTTTATCTTTCGTGATGCAAAAATTCCTCAACTCACTGATGCTCGGCGCATTTGCACTCATCATCATTGTTCCAATTTCAGTAGGACTTGGAGTCCTGGCTGCAGTTAAGAGGAACACCAAGATTGACAAGATCATTTCGATCTCAGGAATGTCAATGCTCGCATTACCTGAATTCGTAACGGGTGTGGGTGTAATTATTTTGTTCTCACTTGTTCTTAAGTGGTTCCCGGTGTTCTCGAATGTTCCTGGATGGAACCCCTGGCAGATTGTGAGAAATTTCTTTCTCCCAGCTATGCCTGAAATGCTGCTCATCTTTGGTTATATCTCTCGTATTGCCAGGGCTGGAACAATTGAAGCGCTTGAATCGAACTACAACCGCACAGCAGTACTAAAGGGACTTCCACCTTCGAGAATTCTGGCTCGACACATTCTTCGTAACTCACTCCTACCGACCATTGCCGTAACTGCAGTACAAGCGGGCTACCTCGTTGGAGGTCTTGTCGTTGTTGAGACGTTGTTCAACTACCCAGGTATTGGCAACTTGATCTACACATCAGCCACCCAGCACGACCAACCAGTACTCCAGGCGTCTGTTTTCTTAGTCGCCCTTATTTACACGGTTGGCAATCTGGTGGCCGACCTACTTACTGCATGGCTCAATCCACGAGTGAGGTTGGCATAATGGCTGAAGCAATCATTGATCCACTTCTTGCAAACGTTGGACAACTCCAAACTCGCAGTGAGCGTTTTAAGTCGCACTGGCAGCAGCTATTTAAGAAGCCAAGCTTTATCATTGGCTTCGTCATTGTTGCCTTTTGGGTCATTGATGCAATTTTTGCGACGACCATCGCACCTCAAGATCCTCAGTCGCAGCACGCCTTCATAACGCTGCAAGGTCCATCTGGCGCACACTGGTTTGGCACCGACTGGCTCGGGCGCGACGTATTTTCACGGGTACTCGCTGGATGTACGTCAATCCTTAAGGTTGCTCCACTTGCGACACTGCTAGGAATTGCTGGAGGAACGGTTGTTGGTCTCATCACTGGGTACTTCGGCGGAAAAATTGACTCGATCATCATGCGCGTCGTTGATGCATTCTTGGCGTTCCCACTGATCATTATCGCGGTACTAGTGCTTTCACTAATTGGTACATCAGAATTCACAGTCATTTTGTTGATCGGAATTATCTTCACACCGGTTATTTCACGAACGATTCGCTCCGTGGTGCTTGTTGAGCGAGAAAAAGAATATGTTGCCTCGGCGAAGTTACGAGGAGAGCGAAGTCTCTACATCATGTTTGCGGAAATTCTTCCGAACATCACCTCAACAATTATTGTGGAAGCAACTATTCGAGTGGGATACGCAATCTTTACTGCGGCGACACTTTCATTCTTGACGCTAGGTGCTCAACCACCATCACCTGACTGGGGACTCACCATTACACAGGGTCGTCTCTACATTCAGATGGCACCATGGGTTGTTCTCTTCCCAGCGATCGCGCTCGCTACATTGGTCGTTGGAATCAACTTGATTGTTGAAGCTATTCAAAAGGAACTGAACGCATGAGTGGCGATGTAACTCTTCAAGTAAATGACCTCAGTGTTTCCTACGTGAGCCAGGGGCGAAAGCTCCCAGTACTTCGTGACGTGTCATTTGAAATTAACCGTGGTGAAGCGTACGGGCTCGTGGGTGAATCGGGTTGCGGAAAGAGCACCGTTGCTATGGCTGTTATGGCGTATCTCGCCAACAATGCGCTCACTGAATCTGGAACAATTTTGCTTAAGGGCGAAGACGTTATTACTGCGTCACCTGAGCAACTTCGCGAATGGCGCGGAACTCGTGTTGCCATGGTCTACCAAGACCCGGGATCATCGCTTAATCCAACCATGCTCGTTGGCCGCCAAGTGGCTGAGGTCTTTCACTTCCACGGTGGCGACAGCTGGGACGACGCCATGGCTAAGACCGTTGAGATGTTCGAGAAAGTTCGTTTCTCTGACCCTGCGCGAATCATGGAGCGTTACCCCTATGAGCTTTCTGGTGGTCAGCAACAGCGCGTGATGATTGCCATGGCGCTCGCTGCAAATCCAGCACTACTCGTCATGGACGAACCAACAACTGGCCTTGACGCCACAGTTGAAGCCGACATTATTGAACTTGTTATTCAACTTCGAAAAGAGATGGGTACTTCAACACTGTTTATTAGCCACAACCTTGGCATTGTTTCAAGACTGTGTGACCGTGTTGGCGTTCTTTACGCGGGACGACTTGTTGAAGAGGGAATCACCAGTGAAGTAATGAGTGACCCTCACCATCCGTACACCATTGGACTTCTCAACTCAGTTCCTAAGTGGGGTGAAACTAAAGAAGACAGTCGACTTGAGCCAATTCCTGGAGACTTGCCACCGCTTGGTTACGTACTTACTGGCTGTTCATTTGCTCCACGTTGTGCAATCGCAAGCCCCGAGTGTGAAACGTCACCTCCTCCGCTGCAAGCATGTGC
>CAIKVF010000187.1 GCA_903830745.1 uncultured Actinomycetes bacterium
TCCGAAAGAATTTCGTAGGCCTGAGACACTTCTTTAAACCTGGCTTCAGCAGCAGCGTCACCAGGATTGGCGTCAGGGTGTAGTTGACGAGCAAGACGACGATAGGACTTCTTCAGATCATCTTGTGAAACGTTGCGATCAACTTCCAGGATTTCGTATAAATCTGAACTAGACAATTTCTTCTCCACCAAAGTGTTGTGTGAGGTGCTTCGAAACAGTCTCAGCTGCAATCATTGCTTCGCGGTACTTCATTCTCGTTGGACCAAGTAGCCCAACTGCTCCAACTGAATTGCCATCAATTGTTACTGGCGCGACAATCACTGACGCAGCTGAAAGTGGCTCGTATCCGTTTTCGGCACCGATAGAAACTGAGATGTCCTGTTCGAGGATGTCTTGCACCAAGGAAACTACAAGGAGCTCTTGTTCCAAGATGCTCAAGACCTTTTGCACTGTCTCTACGCCGTCAAATGATTCAGCAACCTTTGAAGAGCCGCCAATGTAGACCTGCTCGCCTTCGGTGGTGGGTTTTTCTTTGTGCAAGACGCTCGCTGCATCACGGACAAGCGCCGCAACATGGTCGCCGCGTGAAGGGACTTGAATACTTTCTCCGAGTGTGGTGCCAATGAGAAGTGCATTGAGTTGCTTTGATGCTTCTGCAACTTCTTCATGACTTGCGTCAAATGTCGTCATGAGACTGTTCTTTAGAACAAGTCCGTCAGAGAAGACAGTAACGAGGAGCTGGTGGCGTGCGTCTAGGTTTACGAGCTGCACGTTCAGAATTTTTGCCTGACTGTGACCAGCGCCCATTACAACTGAGGTGTAACTAGTCATCTTCGTAAGCAGTGTTGAGGTTTGCTCGAGCACGTCTTCAACTTCACCTCGAACATTGGCGAAGAAGTCCTTAACCTGGTGCTGCTGAGCTTGTCCTAGAACACCCGACTGAAGGTGATCAACAAAGTATCGGTAGCCCTTGTCGGTTGGAATACGACCAGCCGAGGTGTGAGGTTGTGCGAGAAAGCCTTCACGCTCCAGGGTCACCATTTCTGAGCGAACAGTGGCGGGAGAAACGTCTAGTCCCGGTGCGCTCGCAACCGACGATGAGCCAACTGGCATGGCGGTGTCGACGTGCTCAACAACAACGGACTCGAGAATCTTGGCTTTGCGCGCGTCGAGGTCAGCAGGTGTCGAAATAGGTGCTTTTGGTGAGCGACGAGCCATACTTTCCCCTTTGGCACTCAATTCTACTGAGTGCCAGATAGAAAGGGTCAGTCTTCTAACTTCAAGGCAGCAACGAACGCTTCCTGGGGAACTTCTACTCTTCCCAGGTTCTTCATACGCTTCTTACCTTCTTTTTGCTTTTCGAGCAGCTTGCGCTTACGGGTGATGTCTCCTCCGTAACACTTCGCCAAAACGTCCTTGCGGCGAGCCTTCACTGTTTCACGAGAAATAATTCGCCCGCCAACAGCGGCTTGGATTGGCACATCAAACATCTGCCGTGGGATGAGCTCTTTTAGGCGCTCAGACATACGACGTCCGTAGTAGTCAGCATTGGACTTGTGAACAATTGTTGAGAAGGCATCAACTGGTTCGTGGTTAATAAGAATGTCCACACGAACAAGTTGTGAGGTGACGTAACCACTTGGTTCGTAGTCAAGACTCGCGTAACCCTTGGTTCGGCTCTTTAAAGCGTCAAAGAAGTCAATAACAACTTCCGCAAGTGGGATTGAGTACTTCAGCTCTACGCGCTCGGTAGAGAGATAATCCATCTTGATCATTTCGCCACGACGGGTCTGACAGAGATCCATGATTGCACCGAGATACTCCGTTGGACTCAGAATAGAAATGTCGAGCATTGGTTCGTCAATGTGGTCAAGTCTGCTCGGGTCAGGAAGCTCTGTTGGGTTGTCAACGCTTATTTGACTTCCGTCAGTGAGGAATGCTCGGTACACAACTGAAGGCGCCGTTGCAATGATGTCGAGGTTGAATTCACGCTCAAGACGTTCGCGAACAATTTCCATGTGAAGGAGCCCAAGGAATCCGCAGCGGAATCCAAATCCCAGCGCGTGAGAGGACTCAGGCTCAAAGGTGATGGAGGCGTCATTGAGCTTTAACTTGTCGAGAGCATCGCGCATGTCAGGAAGGTCGTCACCGTCGATTGGGTAAATACCGCAGAACACCATTGGCTTTGGATCCATGTATCCATCAAGTGGCTTCTGCGCTGGTCGCGCCGAGTCAGTGATTGTTTCACCCGACTTAGCGCCACCGACATCTTTAATGCCAGCAACAATGAAACCAACTTCACCGGGACCGAGTTGCTTCACAGTTAGAAGCGTTGGTGTGCGAATACCGATTTCTTCAATCTCGTGATTCGTTCCGCTTTGCATCATGCGAATTCTCATGTTGTCACGGAGCGTGCCGTCAACAATTCTGATGGAACTGATTACACCGCGGTACTGGTCGTAGTACGAGTCAAAGATAAGTGCGCGTAGTTCAGCTTCAGGGTCACCCTTAGGAGCAGGAATGCGGTCAATAATTGCGCGAAGAAGTTCAGGCACTCCTTCTCCGGTCTTGGCAGAAATCGAAAGCACTTCGTTTGCTGGGAGTCCAAGTACTCGCTCGAGCTCTTCCTTGCAACGATCGGGGTCTGCAGCGGGAAGGTCAATCTTGTTAAGCACCGCAACAATTTCCAAGTTGTTCTCAATTGCTTGGTAACAGTTGGCAAGTGTTTGCGCCTGAATACCCTGGCTTGCGTCAACGAGCAGGACTGCGCCCTCACACGCCGCAAGAGAACGCGACACTTCGTATCCGAAGTCAACGTGACCCGGTGTGTCAATTAGCTGGATGATGTGGCCTTCGTATCCCACGCGAACGTTCTGAGCTTTGATGGTGATGCCACGCTCTCGCTCAATGTCCATTGAGTCGAGATACTGCGCTCGCATGAGGCGTGGATCTACTGCACCAGTGATTTCTAGGATTCGGTCAGAGAGGGTCGACTTACCGTGGTCAATGTGAGCGATGATGCTCAGATTGCGGATTTTGCTGAAATCAACGGTAGTAATTTGTTCGGCCACGGTGCATCAAGGCTACCCGCCAGACCAGAGAATTCCTCGTTGTTGGCCCTAGTTCGCCACTCTGCTAGCCTTATTTAGCCCGCCGGACAGTTTCGGCGCACTGATAACGGAGTTTTTTGTGGCAAATATCAAGAGCCAAATCAAGCGTAACAAGCAGAACGAAGTTGCACGCGAGCGCAACAAGGCCGTGAAGTCTGAGATCCGCACGCGTACCAAGAATGCTGTTAGCGCTGCTGGTACTGAGAACGAAGAGTCAGCCCTACGCGCAGCAATGAAGCGTATTGACAAGGCTGCTGCCAAGAAGGTCATTCACAAGAACCAGGCTGCAAACAAGAAGTCTGGTCTTATGAAGCGCATTAACGCACTTAAGACCAACGCATAATTCACGGGCTACGCCCGTTTTTCTTTTCAACCAACTTTTAAAGTTGATTCGTCACGCCTTAGCGCCGCCCTGCACCTGACATTCGTGCCAGTCTTGCAACAAGAACTTCAATAACCGTTAAGTCAGTTACATCAATGTCGGTGTTGAGATCTTTGCCACCGTAGCTAACGCCACCCTTAAGAGAAACATCTGCTTCTCTCACCCAGTGCACCGCTTGAGTGATCTTCTGTGGCCCGAGTCGCTGTGCCGTCTTTAGTGCTTTGCCCGCTGGGTACGGACTCATCGAAAGAATCGAGCCCGCTTCTTCCTGGCTCGTGGCGCCACTGCCTTCGAGTCGCGCCATAGCCAAATAGTGGCGTTGCAGCATGTTCACAATTTGAAGTCCTGCACGACCCTTGGAGTCAAGCATTCTGCGAGCAACAACAATTGACTTGCTGGCATCTCCTGAATCGATTGCGTCGGTGAGGTCCCACGCAGGAACGTCACCGGCTTCTCCTAAATACGGCTCAACATCTTTGAACTTGAGTGGAGCTGATCCATAAATGGTTGAGAGGGTTCGAGCAGTTGAATCAATACGAGCAACATCATCTCCAACTAGCTCAGCAATGCGCTGTGATGCTGTGCGGTCAATGGTGACGTTGTATTCAGCGAATTTGCTGGCAACAAATGCAGCACGGTCCTGCGCCCTTGAGCCAACGTTGGTTTCCACAACTTCGCCAGCTGCTTTTACGAGTTTGTTGGCCTTTGTTCCTACAACTCCGAGAATGAGTGTGACGCTAGGAGCAGGATTTTCTATCCAAGTTATAAGTTCTGCAACTTCGTCGCTCAGTAGCAACTGTGCATCTCGAACAACGACCACTCGCCTATCAACCAAGAAGGGAGGGGTGTTGAGTGCTTCGATAACTCTCGAAAGGATTGTTTCTGAACTGCTTGATGCAGCATCTTTGGCGGTGAAGTCTTGAAGTGCGAACGATGGGTCTAGGTCACCAAGTGCAGTTTGCAGGACATTGTGAAGCGCGTCATAGACCATGGTGGCATCGGTACCAACAACGCAGATAGTTGAACTACTCAACTCGCTCCAATCAAGTGTTCCATGACGTCTCTAACTCTCACCGAGCCAGCAACATCATGTACCCGAAGAATACGACATCCCCCAGCGATTCCGA
>CAIKVF010000188.1 GCA_903830745.1 uncultured Actinomycetes bacterium
CAAAAGGAGCCCGGTGATAGTTACCGCCCATCAGATATTCAATACCGGCCCATGTGGGGGCATCGCCATCAAGACACCAGAGCTTCTCGGTTGGTGTGAGAGTCGCTACAAGTGCTCGAGCCGCATGTTCTGGTGTTGCGCCATCAGCAACAGCCTTTCTTGCATCATCGAAAGTCATCAGTGTCATAATTGCCCCCTATCTATTCATTGTAGAAGTTCAGCTAATTTTGAACATTCCAATTTCTAAAATAAAATGGGTTGAAAACGTGACTAAGAACCAAAGACCCTTGTTAATTCTTCCGTGATTTGTTGCGCCACTGCTTCTGGGTCTGTCGCCTCGGTGAGTGCACGAACAACAACAAAGTTATGAAGGCCATTGACAGCTAGATCAAAAATGTTGCTGGCGTCAACGCCTCCAGTTACAAATACTGGACGATCACTACGAGCTTGGCACTCAAGGGCGTATGAAATGCCTGTGGGGGCTCGACCTGGCTTTGTGGGCGTCGCAACAATAGGTCCGGCGCTTAAATATGTTGCGTCAGTTCTAAGGCCCTGTGTGAATTCTTCGGTGCTGTGAGTTGAAAGGCCAATGATTGCATTTGGCCCGAGTAATTTACGACAATGAGCCACGTCAACGTCATCTTGGCCAACGTGAACGCCGTCGGCGCCAACTTCGATCGCAAGTTCTGGCGAATCGTTCATGATGAATGGAACCCCATAGTCACGACAAATTGGGATCATTATTTTGGCAGTTTTTCTGCGTACGTCATCATCAAGGTTTTTTTCACGCAGTTGCACAATGCCAACGCCACCTCGAAGGACTGCAGGTAAAAACGAAGACATATCGTCACGGTGCGAGACGCAAAGGTATAAACGGCGTGAAGATAGGTCAGGCATCTATGACACCTTAGGAGGAATACTTGGCATCTTCTAGCGCTGAATGTAGGGCAGAATAGAGGCATGCAGATTCCCGCTAAAGCTGACTACGCAATCAGGGCGTTACTCACACTGGCTGCGAGTGAAGACTCGATTAGCGCTGAACACTTGGCCGAGGAGCAAGGTCTGCCAGCAAAATTTCTCGGCGCAATTCTTTCTGACCTGCGACGTGGCGGCATGGTGACGAGCCAGCGAGGACCTGAAGGTGGCTTCAAACTTGCACGTGATCCGGACCAAATAATGATTGCGGACATTCTTCGAGTTGTTTCTGGACCAATGGCTGGTGTTCGAGGGATGCGACCTGAGACACTTGAATACGGTGGAGAGGCAACACACCTTCGAGATGTATGGGTTGCTGTTCGTGCGTCACTTCGTGAAGTGCTCGAACACGTGACGCTCGGTCAAGTACTTCGAGGTGAACTTCCAGTAGCGGTGACTCGTTTCACAGACGACCCAGATGCGTGGATTACTCGAGTCATATGAAAAGAATTCATACCGACGGTGCATGCCGTGGGAATCCAGGACCCGGCGGATGGGCGTGGGCCAGTGGCAAAGATGAATACGCAAGCGGCCACCACGAACACACGACTAATCAGCGCATGGAAGTCCTCGCCGTTATTGAAGCCCTCAGGTCAAATGATGATCAGGAAATTGAAATCGTTTCTGACTCCACGTACGTCGTTAAGTGCTTCAATGACAAGTGGCACGTGGGCTGGTACCGACGGAACTGGAAGAACTCCCAGGGACAACCAGTGGCTAACCGCGACCTCTGGGAAGAGCTCTTTGCTCTGGTCCTAGAGAGTGACCGCAAGATCAGATTTACGTGGGTAAAAGGCCACTCTGGGGACGTTATGAATGATTTCTGTGACGTGCTCGCCACCGAAGCGGCTGACCGGCAAATGGGTAGTCAGTCATAGGCTTTGGCCCGGACTAAAGCCCAAATAATGCATTAGGATTTCCACCCGGGGGGCTTTCGTCTAGCGAGTTAGGAAATGTCGTGACAAACGAGGTCCAAGAGTTCGATGTAGTGGTTATTGGTGGTGGCCCTGGTGGCTACGCCGCCGCTCTCTATGGTGCAGCAGCTGGTCTCAACGTTGCTGTTATTGAACGCGACAAGGTTGGTGGAACGTGTCTTCACCGCGGATGTGTTCCCGCAAAAGAATTTCTCGAAACCGCACACGTACGACGCACACTCGCGCACTCAAGTGATTTTGGGATCACTACTGGTGACGTAAAGGTTGACTTCGCTGTTAGCCAAGCTCGCAAGAACGAAGTTGTTGACCGACTCTTTAAGGGAGTCTCTGGACTACTTAAGGGTCGAAAAGTCACTGTCTTTGAAGGCACTGGTCGACTCGACAAGGATTTGAAAGCAACTGTTGTTGATGGAACAGATGCTGGCAAGGTTATTCAAGGAAAGAACATCATCCTGGCTGCTGGATCTGTTCCTCGCACAATTCCTGGGTTTGAAATTGATGGAAAAATTATTGTCACCTCTGACGAATTCTTAGACCTCACCACTCTTCCAAAGACTGCTGCAGTAATTGGTGGGGGAGCAATTGGTTGTGAATTCGCATCAATGCTGAGCGACATGGGCTCTGAGGTAACAATTCTTGAAGGACTTCCAACAATTCTTCCGCTGTGTGACGTAGAAGTTGTTAAGTCTGTAGACCGTGCATTTAAGAAGCGCGGCATCAAGATCCAGGCTGGCGTCAAGATCACTGGTCACACTCCAAACGCTAAGGGCACATCAGTGAGCGTTGAAGGTGGAGAAAACCTCGACGTTGAGATGGTTGTTGTCTCTGTTGGGCGCCGACCACGTACCGAGGGACTCCTTGGTGACGGAACGGGCGTAGTTATTTCTGAAAAGGGATTCGTTGATGTTGACAGCTACATGCGCACTGGTGCCGCAAATGTCTTTGCGGTAGGTGACGTTGTAGCAACTGCTCAACTTGCTCACGTGGCATTCGCCGAAGCAATCGTTGCCGTGAAGACCATCCTTGGTGAGTCGGTCCTGCCGGTTGACTACGACCGAGTGCCGTGGGCAATTTATTCGAATCCTGAGGTTGCTTTCTGCGGCCTTACTGAAGAAGCTGCGAAGGCAAAAGGCTACGATGTCATCGTGAAAAAAGACCCCTTCGCCGGCAACAGTCGTGCACAGATCATTGGTGAGACTGACGGAATGGTGAAGATCATTGCTGAAAAGCGCCCTGATGGAACAGCTGGTCAAATACTCGGTGTTCACATGTCTGGTCCTTGGGTCACTGAACAACTTGGCGCTGGCTACTTCGCTGTTAACTGGGAAGCAACTGTTGAAGAAGCAGCGGCTCTCATTCAACCCCACCCATCACTTTCCGAGACATTTGGAGAAACACTCCTAGCGCTCGCTGGACGAGGACTACACGTTGGCTGATGTAACCCTCCCATCGCTCGGTGAATCAGTTACCGAAGGAATCATCACGCAATGGTTCAAGAAGATTGGTGACTCTGTCGCGCGCGACGAAGCAATCTTCGAAGTGTCAACTGACAAAGTTGACTCAGAGATGCCGTCACCATTTGCTGGAGTCTTGACTCAAATTCTCGCGCAAGAAGGCGACACCGTTCAGACTGGTGCGATTGTTTGCGTCATTGATGAAAACGCCGTTGCCGGTGCCCCAGTCGCTGCTCCTGCACCTGTTGCAGAGGCTCCTGCTGCAGCGCCTGCGCCAGCACCTGTCCAGGCACCTGCTCCTGCGCCGGTGAAGTCGACTCCAGTTTCATCACAGAGTTCTGGCCCGGGTGTAGTTGCGTCCCCAGTTGTTCGAAGAATTCTTCTTGATGGTGGGATTGATCCCGCAACAGTTGCTGGATCTGGTCCTGGTGGATCAATTACGCGCCGTGACGCTGAACGAGCAGTTCTAGACGGTGGAGAAACTGAAGCCTCGTTCCCAGTCTCGAGTGGAAGAAAGCGCATGGCAGAGCACATGGTTGTTTCTGCACAGAGCACACCACACGGCTTTGTAGCGATTGAAGTTGATGCTGACATTTTCGCGAAGCTCGCAAAAAAGGGTCGTGAAAGCAAAGATGGCATCACGATCACCGACGAAATGGTTGTTGGACTCGCTGCTGTTCGTGCATTGAGTGACTTTGAGTACCTGAATGCAACCTTCCAGGGCGAAGAAATTGTTGTTCACCGCACAGTTAGTTTGGGTTTTGTCCGCTCACTCGATGAAGACGGCATGTTGGTCCCAGTTGTTCATGCTGCAGGTGGCCTCACACTTCGTGCTCTTGCACGCAGAGTAAGTGAACTTGATGAGCGTCTTATCGAGCGTCAAATGACTGCTGATGACCTCATGGGTGGAACATTTACGTTGATGCGCTCACCAAGCCCTCACACGCTCTACACCGCTCCAATCATCATTCAACCTCAAGTTGCGGTTCTCTCGATTGGTTCTGTTCGTGAAGTTCCTGTGGTTGCAAAGAAAAAGAAGAAGAAAGTATCTATTGAAATTGGATACAGAATTGTTCTTGGACTTTCATTCGACCACCGAGTCTGTGAGCCGGTACTTGCTGCTGCGTACCTCGAAAGGGTTGCTGAACTGCTCGCAGGAATGGACTTGGAGAGCGAGCGCTAAATGTTGCGTCGGCGCCATCTCGGCAAAGTTACGTTCGCCGAGGCCAATGATTTCCAGAGGGCGCTTCTAAATGCAAAGGATGATTACATCCTGCTTTTTGAGCACCCGCCTACCTACACCAAAGGTGTTCGTACTGAAGCGAAAAACATTCTCACTGATTTGAGCAAACTTGATGCTGTAGTGGTTGAGGCTGACCGTGGGGGAGACATTACGTATCACGCTCCGGGGCAAGTTGTGGCGTGGCCAGTTGTAAGCGTGCTTGATGATCCATCATCTGGCAAGGCACACAATGAGCTTTTAGAAGATGCAGTTATCGCAACCGTGCAGAGCTTTGATGTTTCGAACCTGCTTGGCAATGTCGGAAGACTTGACGGCTACCCAGGCGTTTGGGCTCACACCACGACTACTCCGTACAAAATTGCGGCGATTGGAACTCGTACCGAGCGAAATGAACAAGGCGTGCGTCGAACACTGCACGGCATTGCACTCAACGTTGAAATTGATCTTGCGGGATTTGAAGCGATTGTTCCATGTGGGATTGCCGAACACCCAGTTGCATCGCTTTATTCATTAGGACTTAGCATTTCTACTCAAGATGTTGAAGAACGTCTAGGTGAAGAGTTAGAAAAGCGTCTCGGTGGCAGTGCGCAGGTTGCACGAGTTGACCGCAGCGCTTCATCGACGTCAGGTGAGCGACCACTGCTTCGCAGGCTTCGTAAAGCTGGCGTGGATCCAGACGCTGGAATACCTATTCGTTCACGTAAGCCTGAGTGGTTACGAATTGAAGCCCATATGGGAGCTGAATACCAGTCACTACGAACACTCACCGAAGACCTTCGACTCGTTACGGTCTGTGAAGAAGCAGGTTGTCCGAACATCTTTGAATGCTGGGAGAGCGGCACCGCAACGTTCATGGTTAATGGTGAGCGCTGCACCCGTGCGTGTGGCTTTTGTTTGATTGACACACGTAAGCCGGTGGCACTTGACCCAACAGAGCCAGATCGTGTTGCTGAAGCAGTCGTTCGACTGAAACTAAAGCACGCGGTAATTACCTGTGTCGCACGTGACGACCTTGCTGACGGAGGAGCGGGAGCAATCGCAGACACGGTACGTGCTATTCGTGAACGGTCACCGGGCACAGACGTTGAAGTGCTCATTAGTGACCTAAAGGGTGACATGGACGCGCTGCAATTAATCATTGATTCTCGCCCTGACGTCATGAACCACAACATTGAAACAGTTGCTCGACTGCAGCGTGCTGTTCGACCAAGCGCTGGGTACATGCGATCAATGAC
>CAIKVF010000189.1 GCA_903830745.1 uncultured Actinomycetes bacterium
CCACCACACCAATGCTTTGAGCAATGGTGCTAAGAGCTTCTTTATCACTTATGGTTTCGCCGTTACTGAAATACGCTTCGAATAGACGTTCGCTCATCTCATGAGCTAAACCCTGAGTTGCGCTAAGTGCCATGAGTCGATGAGCGTTAAATGTGTTTCCGGGTCGTGCTTTGTCAAGCGCCCACTTCATTCCAAGCTTTGCTGCTTCATTGCTTAGGCGCAAGTTACCCGCAATTGCCTCTTCAATACTCATTCCATATTTCTTTGATAACAACTCAGCGAGCGATAGGTCGTAGTTGCTGTGTGAGCGAGGATCGAGTTCAAAGGCACGATGGCGAATAACAACGTGCTCTGCGTGTTCGAACGCACTCAATGCTGCTTGGAGTTGTCGTGTGCCCAGGTAACAAAAAGGGCAAACAACGTCGCTCCAAACATCAATAAAAAACGGTGTATCCATTACTCCATCGTGCCACAAGTTGTAATTGGTGGCAGAATATTGAAATGGGAGCACGTGAGCTAAGCGCACAAGATGCAGTCGCGCTTGTACGTGCCAAAGACACCTTGGGACTTGGCCTAATAACCGCAACTCCTACTGGGCTCCTAAAGGAAATGTCGAAGCGAACCGACTGGGAAGACCTCACTGTAAGCAGTGGTCTAACACTTGGAAATTACGAACTTTTCACACACCCAGGTGTACATCTGCGTGCAAGTTTCTACGGTGGAGGTGAACGAAGTTATTTAGCTAACGGTGGAGATGTTCAGTTCATCCCATCATTTTTTCGCCACTACAACCTACTGATTCAACACTTGAACCCTCGTGTGATGATGATGATTGGCACAATGCCTGACAAAAATGGTCGAGTCAACCTCTCGCTTTATAACGGAGCACACCACGAAGAATTTCTCGCTGCGGGAAGAGATCCGAATCGACTACTCATTGTTGAATGTTCACCGCATTATCCAAGAACAATGGCGCTTGATGGATTTTCTAATGACATATCAGTTGATGACATCGACGTGATTGTTGTTTCTGACGAACACCCTCCAATTTTCCCGAATGATCCAGGAACTCCTGAAGACGAAAAAATGGCAGAGCACGCTGCAAAATTTATTGCTGACGGCAGCACGCTGCAAACAGGTATTGGTTCGGTCCCCAACCTCGTAGCTCAAGCACTCGTTAGGGGAAGCGGTGGCGACTACGGAGTTCACTCCGAAATGTTTACCGATGGACTGATGGAACTTATTATTTCAGGCAAAGTTACAAATGCACGAAAGTCAATCAACAAAGGCAAGTCCGTAATTACGTTTGCTGCTGGCAGCCAAGCTATGTATGACTTTATTAATGACAACGAAACCATTGGCGTTGCTCCTGTTTTTTACACCAACGACCCACACGTGATTGCCAAGAATCACAAAATGGTTTCAATCAACTCAGCACTCTCAGTCGACCTCCACGGACAGATTCTTGCTGACACCATTGGAGCCCGACAATATTCAGGAGTGGGTGGACATCAGGACTTTGTTGAAGGAACAAGCCTCTCACTAGAGCACACCTCTCTTATTTGCTTGCAATCAACCGCAACGGTTGGTGGTGTTCTAAAGAGTCGTATCATTGGTGAAATGCTTCCGTACTCTGTTGTTACAACGCCACGTCAACTCGCAGGCGTAATTGTCACTGAATACGGCGCTGCTGATCTACGGGGGCTTTCGATTCGCGAACGCGCCTATGCGCTCAGCGAAATCGCCCACCCCAACTTCCGCGACGAGCTTCGCGCGAACGCTAATTTGCTCGACCGCTAAATGATCATTGTTAAAGATTTGGGCATCGAGATTGGTGCACGGCGCATTCTTTCCACTGTTTCATTCGTTGTTGGAAACGGTGACAAGGTAGGCCTCGTTGGCCACAACGGTGCTGGTAAATCAACACTTCTTTCTGTGATGCTCGGCTACCAGCCAGAACACCTTCGCATCACTGGAACTGTTCAACATCAAGGAACATTGAGCCACCTTCCCCAAGAACCTGTTCCAGGCGGTCTTGGCGTAGAGCCAATTGGTTTGTCCCACGTTTTATCAGCACGAGGTCTAGACACTATTGACGCAGAGATGCAGAAGGCCCGTCACGACCTCTCTGCAGACCCGACTGAAGAAACCATTGAACGCTTTACATCACTCGAAGAAAAATTTCGCGAGCGTGGTGGATACGAAGCAGAGTCTGAAGTTGCACGACTCGCCGCAGGACTTGGACTTGAAGAAGAGTTGTTGCTCGAAGATTTAGATTCTCTCTCGGGTGGTCAGCGTCGACGCATTGACCTCATGAGAGTTCTGTACGAAGAACCAGAAACAATGGTGCTTGACGAACCTACAAACCACCTCGACAAAGCTGCAAAGCGCTGGCTCTTTGAAGAGTTAGAACGTTTCCGCGGAACCGTTGTTGTTATCAGCCACGACTTGCCCTTGCTCGACAAGGCAATTACACGTGTACTCGCACTGCGTGATGGTCAACTTCGCGAATACAAGGGTAATTACTCAAAGTTCCTTCAACAAGAAGAAGAGCGACGCTTAAGCGAAGAGAAAACTGCTGGACAACAAGACGAGCAGATCAAAAAAATGAAAACCCTCGCGGACGGAATGCGTGGACAAACCGCAAGTCGTGCACGTGTTGCGAAAGTTCTTGACCGAAAAGTTGAAAAACTCGAAGACAACCGTATTGAAGTGACAAAAAAAGAACGAAAAGTTGTCTTTAAACTTCCTCAACCACCACGAAGTGGTGACATTCCAATGACCGTTGAGCACGTTGGCGTTAAATACGAAAAACTTGAAGTCCTTAGAGACATGAACTTCATTACACGTCGTGGCGACCGAATTGTCATTGTTGGAAAAAATGGAGCAGGAAAATCTTCACTACTGCGCTGTTTGGCAGGGACACAGAAAGCACAAACCGGCGTAGTGAAGTTCGGTGCAAACGTAACAGTTGGTTATTTTGCGCAGGAGAGTGAGCAGATTGACTTCAGCAAGTCAGTGCTTGACAACTTAGAAAACGCGACGGTTGTTACTGAAGTTGAACGACGTGCACTCCTTGGTGCATTCGGACTTAAGGGTTCTGCTGCGCACCAAATGCCAGGAACTCTTTCTGGTGGAGAGCGCGCCAAGTTAGCGTTAGCTCTCCTTGCATCCTCTGACGCAAACTTGCTACTTCTCGACGAACCTACAAACAACCTCGACCCCGCAAGCGTGGAAGCTCTAGGGGTAATGATGGGTCAGTGGAAAGGCACCATTGTTGCGGTGAGCCACGAACGCCCTTTTGTTGAAGCACTAAAGCCAACACATGCAGTCTTGTTGCCCGAGGAATATTTTGATCTTTGGCGTGAGGACTACATGGAGCTCATCGAGCAACGTTAAATAGTTCATAAACTTTGCGTCAACTCTTCAGTTTTAGCCAAAATCGCCATTTAACATTAGAACTTGTTCAAATAGCTCGAAAGGCAAAACATGCGTCGTCTTATCACCCCACTTATTTCCGGATTTATTCTCGCCAGCACTTTGGTTGTTGGCTCAGCCGCTGTCACTAGTGCTGGAGCAGCAACAGCACCATCGTGCGCTGGAATCACTAAGGCACTCGTAGTTTCTAATGGTTACACCGCAGCAACTGGTCCAGTAGTCACTCCTTACAATTACAAAAAAGAATCTGCAAACGCAGCTAACGCACTTGGAACAACAATCGACTTTGGTGCCAAAGCGCTTGTGGTTTCATGCGTAAGTCCTGCTGACATTGCGAAGCTTTCAGCCCTTGCAACACCAGGCAAGCCAATAATGACTGCAACGCAGTACATGGCATGGATGGCAAAGGACTCTGCTGGCGCAATGAAGGCAACGCAAGTTGCTGGCGTAACTGACTACCTTGACTTTGGAAGTGGCAAAGAAGACGGCGTTGGATCAACGGTTAAGGCCGGAAGCGTACGTCTTGATGCATGGGTTGCGGGCAAGTTTATTTTCCTAGCATTCTCAGCACCAGTGACACCAACAGTTCCTACACCGCTCGTTAATTTCATTCACTCAACCGTCAAGCTCTACTAAGTCGCTGAGCACAGAGGATCACAGAGCACAACATGTCTGGTGAGAACCACGCGTCAAAGCTCCTCCACGCCCGCGAAGTAGCGGGCGTGGAGGGCAATGCGCGTCTCACCGCCGCAATTGCAGCGATCATATTTATCTTGCTGGCGGTTGAAGGTGTAACCATCCTTCAGGTCGGACCATTACTGATTCCTCACGTATTCATTGGTGTTTTAATGATTCCGGTTGTCGTATTAAAAATAGGAACAACAACATGGAGATTTGCGAAGTATTACTTAGGTGACGAAGAATATCGTTGCAAGGGCGCACCACCAATCATTCTTCGAATGCTTGGACCGGCGCTAATCGCACTAACAATAATTGTCTTAGCTTCAGGTGTGGGACTGGTGCTTCTTCCGCGAAACTTTCACAATCAAATGTTTTTCTTTCACAAAGTCAGCTTCATTCTCTGGTTTATTGCAATGACAATTCACGTGTTGGGTCACATTGTTGAAACAACGACTTTGGCACCGCGTGACTGGGTTGCTCACACTCGTCGTGATGTCGCTAGGGCAAGTACACGTCAGTGGGTGTTGGTGTGGGGTGTTGCAGTTGGTATTCCGCTAGCGATGCTAATTACGTCACACACGCACTACGTAGTGATCAATAACTAATTATTCGGAGTCTTCAAGCGAACGCAAATAGAGTGTTGCCGCGCGAGATGTTTCCTTGAAGTAGCCATCTATTTTACCACTCGCGGTTTCTGAGCTATTAATGAATGACTGCGCCAAGTCATAACAAATACGTGCTGCATATTGACTCTTTTTTACACTGATTGAAGGAAATCGCAAACGGATTGCTCGACCCAACCCTTCAGCTATTTCCGCATCGGCTTGTCTTGTAAATTCTTCAAATTCAGGAAGTGCTCGAAGAATTTTGTACAGAGAATTTGCCCGTGGGTCGGCCATTCGAAAGTTGAGTGCAATTCGTAGAGTGTCTTGCACCCATGATTCGATGTTTTGTTCACCAACTAGGTCTCGGAATTTCTCACCAAATGCAAGTGCTCGCGTGTCACGCTCTTTTTGTGCAAGGTGAAGAATAATTGCATTCTTATCTTCGAAGTATCTATAAACAGATCGAATGTTTACGCCGGCACGTTCGGCAACTGAATTAGTTGTGAGAGCTTGGTAGCCATCAAAAGCAACGATGTCGTAGGCCGCTTCAAGAATTCGATTAGTAGTTTCAATGGCGCGCTGTTGCTGAGGCTTTGTTACTTCGTACTCATTATTTGTACTCGTGGCCATGACTTTGATTGTAACGAAGAAGGTGCTGACCTCTTATTTGTAGTACTAATAAGGCAAATGGTGGGCGAGGCGGGACTTGAACCCGCACTCCCTTTCGAGAACTAGCACCTGAAGCTAGCGCGTCTGCCATTTCGCCACTCGCCCGAGAATACGAACATTACTTCAATAAGGAAACCGTATTAATTGCAGCACTTTAAGCACCGCTACGCCCGGTACAGTTGAAGGTATATGGCTTTAAAAAATGTTGAAAACCGTTTAGAGCGACTCTTCGAGCGAACATTGTCACGCCCCTTTAAGAATGCACTTCAGCCAATCGAAATCGGATCAAGAATCATCAGAGAGATTGACTTGTCTCGCAGACTTTCAAGCAGTGGACCAATTTCTCCGAATCATGTCCAGGTGTGGCTAAGTGCAGTAGACGCCGAACGATTTAATGGTTTTCAGAAGGCACTCATTGCTGAACTTGAAGAAACTGTTCGCCAGCACGCACTCAATGAGGGATATAACTTTGTTGGGCCAGTTTCGGTCGAAGTTTTTATCGACGATGAATTAAAAACCGGCGACCTAGCCGTCGAAACCAAGTTTGTGGGCGGAGAAAGCGAACCGCGTCTTATCTGCGCTGATGGAAGATCATTTGCCCTGGGAGACCGCCCATTGATTATTGGCCGCAGCCCTGACGTTGAGATTGTCATTAATGACACCAACACCTCACGCCGTCACGCAGAGGTTTGGAAAACGAGTGAAGGTGTTGCGATACGCGACCTTCAATCAACAAACGGTACATACGTCAATGGGCACAAAATAACCGCAGTCTCACTTTCACCTCGTGATGACATAACGGTTGGTCTGATTCATTTTCGGATTGAGTTAGCTTGAGTCTGTTAGCCGCATCGAACTACGCAGCAGTGGTTCGACCACTGCAGATTCTTGTAATGGTTGTTGCCATATTATTTTTCGCACGAGTAATTCGTGTCGCCACCGTTCAGGTTCGACCGCCCGATGAAGCAGCTGGGGGGCGTCGACGCTCACAAAACCTACACATTGAATTTATTGAGCCACTCGATCGTGCTGGTCAAAGACTCGACATTGATGCTGCGGTAGTAATTGGTCGCAGTCCTGAATGTGACGTACAAATGAATGACAACTTCTTGTCTTCACGACACGCTCGTATTGCCAATGATTCAGGCGAATTATCAATTGAAGACCTGGAATCTACAAATGGAACATACGTAAATCAGCAACTAGTGAAGGGTCGCGTTCACCTAGAGCGCGGAGACATCGTGCAGGTTGGCGGCGTCTTGTTCGAGGTGGTTCGTTGACCCGTTGGCGTTTTGCCGCAGCTACTGATACTGGTGTCGTTCGAGCGACAAACCAGGATGCTCTTCATGTCGACAATCAAATTGCAATAATCGCTGACGGCATGGGTGGCCATGCTGCTGGTGAAGTTGCATCAGAAATTGCAGTGAACATTGTAAGAGAAGACTTTGCTCGTAGCGGTGCTGTCGAAGGGCTTCACGAAGCAATTGAAAAAGCAAATCTTGCAATCATAAAGGATGCGAACAGCAACCCAGAGCGCTTCGGGATGGGAACAACCGTCATTGCCGTGGGCATTACTTACGACATCGAAGGAATTGGATCGCCCACACTTTTTAACGTAGGCGACTCACGTGCGTATCAACTTCGAGATGGCGCACTTCGTCAATTAAGTGAAGACCACAGCGTCGCTGAAGAGTGGGTACGCATGGGCAGACTCACCCCCGAAGAAGCACTAACGCACCCACGTCGTCATCAGCTCACTCGTGCGCTAGGCGTAGAAGAAAAACTAGACATCGACGTCTTGTCCCTCGATGTTCACGTCGGCGATCGAATCTTGCTTTGTAGTGATGGACTCTCAAACGAGCTCACAAGCGAAGAAATTGCACGCATTGCCTCTTCGCCAGTCTCGCTTGATGATGCGGTGGCTGAACTCGTTGATGGTGCCAAGCGTGCGGGTGGAAACGACAACATATCCGTTGTTTTGTTGGAGTTTGATGAAGTTTCACTCGCGAGCAATCCCATCAAAAAGACAGTCAGTTCAGCAGCACCTCCAGTAGCGAAGGGTGCGCAGTCACAGTCACAGCCATCAATCATTCGAAGGCAACGACAATTTTCGTGGCGTACGTACGCCGGAGCGGGAGTGTTTGCGTTCCTCGTCTTAGGTTTTGTTTTGATAATGCACTGGTACGCATACTCCACGTTCTATTTAGCAAATAACAACGGAGTCGTAAGTGTTTACCAGGGCCAACAAAATGGAGTTTTGTGGTTTCAACCCCAAAAAGTGCTCGACACGAATTATCAAGTGTCACAACTTCGCCCTGCTGACCAACAAGCTTTGAGTGCCACAATTGCTGAACCAACACTTAATGCAGCGCTTAACTACGCTGCTTACTTACACACAGCTTGGACACTTTCAAATAGTGGAGCAGCAACTACTACGTCAACAGTTACAACCACAACAACAAAAGCGAAGAAGGGCTAAGAGATGTCACGTCGACTTCGCTTCTTGGCATCTTTTATTTTGTTTCTTTTTGTTGTGGTTGCTGCACAGTCTGCGTACATCCAGTTTTTTCAGTCGCAGAAATTGGCGAGCTCGCCGCTCAACCCAAGAATCTCACAGGCATCAACGTTGTATGCGCGTGGAGAAATTGTTGCTGCTGATGGCACAATTCTCGCCCAGTCGGTTCCCGTTAAAGGTCCGTATCCCTGGCAGCGCATCTATCCGCTTGGTTCATTAACTTCAGGCGTAGTTGGCTTCTCATCACCTTCGTACGGTGTGTGGGGCCTAGAAGCGCAGTACGACAGCTTTCTTTCAGCGCACGCGCAACCACCGCAAAGCTTGGCCCAGCTCCTTGCACCGTCTAGCTCGGCGGACACTTTGAATCTCACAATTGAACCCGCTCTTCAAACGATTGCACGAAACGCACTGGCGGGCAGAGACGGAGCTGCAGTTGTTCTTGATCCAAGAAATGGTGCAGTACTGGCAATGTATTCAAATCCGAACTACAACCCAACACCACTTGTTTCATCTGATTTCGTAGTCGCTGCAAAAGCTTGGAAGAGCTACACCACCAAGAACGCTAATGGATTCCCACCACTTGGTCTTATGGCGACACAACAAACATTTCCTCCGGGCTCGACGTTCAAGGTTGTAACAACGGCAGCAGCAGTAATTGGGCGACCAGATTTACTTTCGAAGCCATATCCAGTAGCGAAGTTTGCGCGTCTACCAGGTTCTAACAAACTTCTCTACAACAGTGGTGGCACAAAGTGTGGTGGAACTATTGCTGAGATGCTTCCAGCATCATGTGACCCCGGGTACGCACTGCTTGGTATGGATCTTGGTGGATCACTTCTAGCAGCAACTGCTAATGCATTTGGATTTAACGACACTCCACCGCTCGACCTACCGGGTACAGTTCGAAGCTTCTTCCCAGACGCCTCGGTGCTTGCGAGCGACATTCCACAACTTGCTTATTCATCAATTGGTCAGCAGAATGTCCGCGCCACGGCACTACAAGATGCATTGGTTGCGGCATCGATCGCCAATGGTGGTGTAATGATGGCACCCCATTTAATGTCCTTTATTTCATCGTCTGATGGCAGCATCGTAAAGCGTTTTAAGAACTCCGTTTGGAAAAATCCACTTACGCAACTTCAGGCTTCACAAATCGTTCCATTGATGCAAAATGTGGTCCGATTTGGAACGGCTTCAGGAATCTTCTTGGCTAAAGACGATGTTGCGGCAAAGACGGGTACGGCCCAAACAGGCAACAGCGCGAATAACACTGACACCTGGATGATTGCGTTCGCTCCCGCGCTCCATCCAACAATTGCCGTCGCGGTTGTAGTCCCATTCCAGTCGGTTTCATCCTTTGGCTCCACGATTGCTGGGCCAATTACAAAGTGTTTAGTTGAGGGTGCGCTGGCGCTTCAAAAAGGCCTGCCCACACACGGAACCTCAACAACCTGCCCACATTAAACGAGCATAAGAAGACGAATCGAAGGCGTAGGCTAGTAAAAGTATGGAACCCGTAAACGACCAGCGAATCTATTCGAAGCGCTACCAAGTAACTCACCTCATTGCTCGTGGCGGCATGGCACTTGTCTACCGTGCACAAGACCTACTTCTAAATCGTGCTGTTGCATTAAAAATTCTCTACCCAGAGCTTGGTTCCGACCCTCTTTTTGTTGAGCGCTTTCGCCGCGAAGCCCAAGCCGCCGCGAATTTGTCTCACCCGAATATCGTGCCGGTCTTTGACTGGGGAGAAGACAGTGGAACGTATTTCATTGTTATGGAACTCATTGATGGAACCTCACTCGCGGAACTTCTGCGCTCATCTAGAACCCTGACACCAGCCAGGTCTGCAACATTCGTTGCACAAATCGCTGCAGCACTTGGTTATGCGCACCGAAGTGGTGTTGTTCATCGTGACGTGAAACCAGGAAACATTCTTATTACGGCCGACGGTCAAATCAAAGTCACCGACTTTGGAATTGCTCAAGCAGTGGCAAGTGAAGATCACCTCGCAGAAGCTGGATCGGTGATGGGAACCGCAACCTATTTTTCACCAGAGCAAGCATCAGGTTCTGCGGTTGATGGTCGAAGCGACGTCTACTCACTTGGCGTAGTGCTGTTTGAAATGCTTGTTGGCCGCGCACCATTTATTGGTGACTCACCAGTTGCCGTTTCAACACAACACGTTAACGGCACTGTTCCGCCACCAACAAGTTTCAACAAAGACGTTCCACGTGACCTCGAAGCAATTGTCATGCAGGCACTCTCAAAGTCACCCGGACAGCGTTACCAAACCGCTGACGAGTTTCGTGCAGATCTAATTCGCTTCAGCGAAGGACAACCTGTTCGTGCTGCAGCTAATGGTGGCGCATTCTTTGGAGCTGATGCGACCCGTGCGGTCTCTGCAGTGTCTGCCGGTGAGCGAACACAGGCTGTACCAGTGATGTCTGGTCCTCGTACTGACATTCGCCGTAGAAACAACCCGAACAAGAATGCAATTATTTCTGTAGTTGCAATAGTCGTTCTTGCACTTGGAGCACTGTTGTACTTCATGATGGCTGGCGGGTCAGTATCGACAATGCCAAATGTTGTTGGCCAATCGGTGTCTTCTGCGAGCTCAACACTTCGCAGTGATGGACTCATCATTGGACAAGTTATTCAAGTTGCTTCTGATAAGGACAGTGGCACTGTTCTCTCGACTAATCCGTCTGCGGGAAGTCACATTTCAAAGGGCCAGTCAGTTACTCTTAAGGTCAGTCTTGGAAAATCAACGCAACCTGTTACCGTTCCTGACACATCCGGCATGAGTCTCAGTGTGGCTGAAAACGCTCTTCTCGGCCTCGGTCTTTCTCCAAAGGTTCAGTTCACCGCAACTGCCCCAGGAGCCGGCAATGCTTTGCCTGACACAGTCCTCTCTCAGAACCCGCTTGGTGGATCAAACGCAAAGACGGGAGACACCGTGACCTTGATTGTTCTAGCTCCAGGTTCTTCATTCCCAATGCCTGCGGTTAATGGAAGCACCACGGTCGCAGCTGCAGCAGTCATTGGTCAAGCAGGACTTAGCGTCAGCACCACAACATCGACTGTGTGCTCCAACACAGTTGCTCAGGGGCTCGTTGTTAACACAGTCCCAGCGGCGCAGCAGCCAGTGCAGTCGGGTGCATCAGTGCAACTAATTACTTCATCGGGATTCTGCAACGTTGTTGTTCCAAATGTTGTTGGACAGACATTTAGCGCTGCACAGAATTCACTACAAGGTCAAGGACTTTCAGGAACGCAAGTTCCAGCACCGGCATCGAGCTGCCCTCCTGCACAGGCAGGACTCGTTGTTTCACAAGGGTCTGCGGGTGGATCATCTATTCTCTATAACTCAACTGTGACGCTTTCGGTCTGTCCGGGAGCAACTCATTAGTTGGTTGGACTAATCATCTAACATCGTTACCTATGGCTAAGAATCGTCGAACAAGTAAAGAGATGGGTCGTTACGTAGCACCCGAACAACGTGGTCGCTACACCGCAAAAACTAAGCACGACACAACAAAGAGCCCACGGTGGTTTGGTGCACTAATTCTTGAACTTCTCGGATTCGGGCTTTTTGTCATCGTGATGAATTACCTCAACGTGCTTCCTGGAGCGGTCTCACCGTGGTACTTGGTGCTTGGACTCGCATCGATGTTCGGCGCCTTCTTTCTCGCCACACGTTATAAATAACAAAACCCCCGCGCCCGAAGGCACGGGGGTAGTTATTTAGTTATTAACCAAGACGCTCAATGATGGTTGCGTTTGCAAGTCCGCCACCTTCACACATTGTGATGAGTCCGAAACGACCACCTGTGCGCTCAAGTTCGTTAAGCAGTGTTGCGCAAAGCTTTGCACCAGAAGCACCGAGTGGGTGACCTAGGGCAATTGCTCCACCGTTTACGTTCACCTTTGAAAGGTCAGCGTTGTGCTCTTTTTGCCAAGCAAGAACAACAGATGCAAATGCTTCATTGATCTCTACGAGGTCAATGTCATCAAGTGTCATTCCAGCCTTAGCAAGAATTTTTGCGGTTGCAGGAATTGGACCAGTCAACATAGTGACAGGGTCAACGCCAGCAAGTGCAAATGAGTGGAACTTTGCACGTGGTGTAAGTCCAAGCTCCTTAGCCTTTGCTTCGCTCATGATGAGAACAGCTGAAGCACCATCAGTAATTTGTGATGAGTTTCCGGCAGTTACTTTTCCATCTTCTTTGAACGCAGGCTTTAGCTTTGCGAGTGAGTCAACTGATGAGTCTGGACGAATACCTTCGTCAGTTGTCATTAGCTCACTAGTGAGCTTGCCTTCGTCGTCGCGAAGGTAGATAGGAATGATTTCATTGTCGAAACGACCTTCAGCAGTTGCCTGTGCCGCACGGCGGTGACTCTCCGCAGAGAATGCGTCAAGGTCGGTACGTGAAATACCCCACTGGTCTGCAATCATTTCTGCACCAATGCCCTGGCCCTGAAGACCACCAACTGGTTCGTAGCGGTCTCGAACAGTGGTTCCAAATGGGAAGCCTGAGTCTTTACCAATTGAAGATCCCATGGCAACGCGGCTCATTGCTTCAACACCAGCAGCGACAACAATGTCGTAAGCACCAGACATAACGCCCTGTGCAGCGAAGTGAAGTGCTTGCTGTGAAGATCCGCACTGGCGGTCAATTGTTGTTGCAGGAACTGATTCAGGCCATCCTGCTGCGAGTACTAGGTTGCGACCAACGTTGAATGCTTGTTCACCAACTTGGCTCACGCATCCAACAATTACGTCATCAATCAGCGCAGGATCGAGATTGTTACGGCTGGCGATTGCCTTTAGTGCCTCGGCACCAAGATCTACTGCGTGCCAGTTCTTAAGTTTTCCATTACGTCTTCCGCCTGGTGTGCGGATGGCATCAACGATTACTGCTGTTTGCATTTTTTCCCCTTAAAGGTGGCTCGAAACTACATTTGGCATCCTAGACCCAAGTGCGAACTAACGTCGCAAGCATGACTGTTGCAAGAAAAGACATGGATAGATGGCTCGGAAACGGTGGCATGGAGATCATTGGGGCCATTGGCGGCTCCTTTGAAAGCTACGGCGTTGACGGGGAAGACCTCGGATGGGCGACAGGTGTTTTCACGCCCACACAGCTCGCTTGCAACCCACACGGTGCAGTGCAGGCCGGCGTTCACTCAGTGCTACTCGACGCCGCAATGAACTTTGCCATAAACGCAGCACTTAGTGGCAAGGACCGCACTCAAGCAACGATTGAAATGTCTACAGAGCTGATGCGTCCTGCAATGTTGTCTGAGAACTACACAATGCGCGGCGAGATTGTTCGCTTAACTCGACAAATCGCGTACGCCGAAGCAACTATTTCAAATGCTGAAGGAAAACTTGTAAGCAGATCTACCGGAACGTTTTTAATTCACCGAGAAGCAAAAGACTAGATGTGCACCGCTGGGATCTGTCCAAGTCGCCCAGCCTGGTAGTCATCAAACGCTTGTTGTAATTCTGCGCGAGTATTCATAACAAAGGGACCGTACTTAGCTACTGGTTCACGAATTGGTTGTCCACCAAGAACCAGAACTTCAAGTGCATTAGTTCTTGAATCCTGAGTTTCATTAGCTGACATGACTAGGTAGTCACCATCAATGTGCACCGCCATTTGTCCCATGGCAATTTCATGACGATCTGTTCCAACAGTGCCTTCACCAGCGAGCACGTAGGTGAGTGCGTTGTACTCCTTGTTCCAAGGAAGCGTGATTGTTCCACCCGGCATCAGCGTTACATGAAGAATTGTGATTGGTGTGTAGGTAGACCCCGGACCAGTGTGTTCGCCTAGTGAACCAGCAATTACGCGAACAATTGCATCACCGTTCTCATTGGTGAGAAGTGAAACATCGTTAGCGCCAATGTCTTGGTAGCGAGGATTGGCCATCTTCAACTTCGCTGGAAGATTTACCCAGAGCTGCACACCATGAAAGAGTCCACCAGAGTCAATGAGTTCATCTGGTGGTCGCTCAATGTGCAAGATTCCTGCACCTGCGGTCATCCACTGCGTTGCACCATTGGCAATAATTCCACCACCACCAATTGAGTCTTGGTGAAGGAATGTTCCCTCCATCATGTAGGTGACAGTTTCAAAACCACGGTGTGGGTGCCACGGAGTTCCCTTAGGTTCTCCCGGACCGTAATCAATTTCACCCATTTGATCCATGTGAACAAAGGGATCTAGATCAGCGTCAGAAATACCAGCGAAGGCGCGACGAACAGGAAAGCCTTCACCCTCTAGACCACGTGGGGCAGTGGTGATTGATTTCACGCGACGTGGTTGGTCGCCAACACTTGGTGAAGTGACTTTTGGAAGCTCGAGTGGGTTGTCTACTGAAATTGCTGGCATAAAGACAGGCTAATGGCCAGTCAACTACTGAGGAGCAACGATGTTTTCTAAGAACTTTGTTGGATCAACGGAAACAAAGATTCCCTTCGCTTCAGCACAGATGGTGTCACCATCACGTACTTCACACGTAATAAAAAGTTTTCTACGATCAACGTGGTCTAGCCAGGCCTTTGCAACAATTGGCCTGAAAATTGGTGTTGGAGCACGGTAGGCAACATCAAGTTGCACTGTGAACGCCACTACTCCCTGGATGCTCATGACGAGCCCCATGGTTTCATCAATAAGTGCTGCAACCATTCCACCGTGAGCTCTACCCGGGGCACCTTCGAAGGCTTTTTCCAGCGTTGCTTCAATAAAGGCAACTTCGCCTTCTCGCCAGAGTTTTGCGTTGATGCCCATTGGGTTGGAGTCGCCAGAAACTACGGAGTCGGCAAAGAGCTGATGTTTTTCATCACGACCATCATTGGGTACCGTCATCTTGTAGTCATCAAGAGCGCCACTGTGAACTTCTCGAACACGATTCGGAGTTTCTTTCAGTTCTTCGTGCAACTCTTTTGCGTGTTTAGCAATTTTGGTGAGTTGATCTTCGCTTAGTTCACTTAGTAAAAACTCATGACCTAGTTCTCGAAGCGCACCTGCGGCTTCGGCGCGTAGCTTTTCTATTGACACTATTTACCTACGTAGTACTTGTCGCCTACAGAGAGTGCGCGGTCGAGTCGTGCAAGGCCTTCACGTGCTTCATCAGCAGTGATTGTGCACGGTGGAACAACATGGAGTCGGTGGAAGTTAGCGAAAATGAGGAGCCCTTCACTGCGACACGCAGCAATTAACTCATTCATGGCGGGTGAGCTTGCACCATAGGGGGCAAGTGGCTCCTTGGTGTCGCGGTCGCTCACGAGGTCAAGTGCAAAGAACACACCAAGACCACGAACTTCACCAATGATCTTGTGCTTCTTCGCGAGCTCTAGGAGTCCGGGGCGAAGAATCTCGTCACCAATCGTCTTTGCGTTCTCAACAATGCCCTCTTCTTGCATGGTTTCAATTGCAGCGACTGCTGATGCGCAGGCGAGTGGGTGACCGGAGTAGGTGAGACCACCGGGGTAGACGCGATCAGCAAACGTTGCGCTGATTGCTTCGTTAATTACAACACCACCAAGTGGGAGGTAACCAGAGTTAACACCCTTGGCGAAAGCGACGAGGTCAGGCTTTATGCCTTGGCCTACGTACCCAAACCATTCACCAGTACGACCAAAGCCACACATCACTTCATCCGCGATGTAAACAATTCCGTACTTGTCACAGATTGCTCGTACCCCAGCTAAGAAGCCAGCTGGTGGAACCATAATTCCCGCGGTGCCCGGAATTGTTTCAAGAATGATTGCGGCGAATGCAGTTGGTCCTTCGAAAATAATTGTGTTCTCGAGGTTGGCAAGTGCACGTTCGCACTCTTCCTGTTCGGTTGTTGCGTTGAACATTGAGCGGTAGAGGAATGGTCCAAAGAAGTGAACAACTCCAGAAGATCCATTGTCATTCGCCCAGCGACGTGGGTCACCAGTCAAGTTGATTGATGTTGAAGTTGCGCCGTGGTA
>CAIKVF010000190.1 GCA_903830745.1 uncultured Actinomycetes bacterium
AGTGCAGCAAAGCCAAACGCACACATTGTTGCTGACATGCCGTGGATGAGTTATCACATCAATGACCGAGAAAGTGTTCGCAACGCTGCATCACTAATTCGAGCCGGTGCACACAGCGTGAAGCTCGAAGGCGGAGCAGTTAGACGTGACGTCATTCGTGCAGTGCTTGATGCAGAGATTCCAGTCATGGGACACATTGGACTTACGCCACAAAGTGTGCTCGCCTTTGGTGGGTTTAAGGTGCAAGGAAAAACTCTTGACGCTGCGAAGTTGTTAATGGAAGATGCACTCATCTTGCAAGAGACGGGTGTTTATTCAATGGTGATTGAAGCAGTGCCACCAATCGTTGGAACGCAAATCACTCAGGCCCTCGACATCCCAACTGTTGGCATTGGCGCAGGCCCAGATACTGATGGCCAAGTGCTGGTGTTCCATGACCTCCTAGGTCTTACGAACCGCAAGCCAGCCAAATTTGTTCGCCAGTACGCCGACATAGGAAAGGCCATCACTGACGCGGTCGCTCAGTACGCATCTGACGTCAGAAATGGTTCATTTCCTAGTGAATCAGAGGTTTACGCCAACCCAGGCGAACTGCTCAACTAGCCAAAATCAGGCTTTTGGAGTAGAGTTGACCTTCCTACATACGTGGGGAAGTAACTACATACCCTGCTCTGTTTTCCGCAGAGCCCGACCTAGTCGGACCAGAGGGAAAGGAAAAGCTCTATGAGGGCATATGAATCAATGATCGTGTTCGACGTAACCGTCGATGCACAGACAATCCAAGTTGCACTTGACCGTGCACTTGACACAATCCGAAATAATGGTGGAACACCGGGCGCTATCGACCGTTGGGGGAAGCGTCCCCTGGCGTACGAGATCAACAAGCGCAAAGAGGGTTACTACGTTTTGGTTGAATTCAATGGTGTGAACGAGACAGTTTCTGAGCTCGACCGCATCTTGACACTTTCAGACGAAGTCCTTCGCTTCAAGGTCCTACGACGCAACGAGCGTGCCAGCCGTGTTACGGCCAAGGCATAAGTTCGTCGCTTAGAGAAAAGGAAACTGAAATGGCCGATAACACTATTACCGTCGTTGGAAACGTAACGCGTGATCCTGAACTGAAGTTCTTGAACTCAGGTCAAGCAGCACTGCGTCTTTCTATCGCCGTAAACCGCCGCTGGCAGAATCGTCAAACCCAGGAATGGGAAGAGCGAGTTTCATACTTCGAAGTCTCGGCTTACGGGCCAATGGCTGAGAACGCAGCTAACTCGGTGCAGAAAGGTGCTCGCGTAATTGTTACGGGACGCCTCGAGCAGCGCAGCTGGGAAACAGACAATGGTGACAAGCGTTCGATTGTTGAAATCGCCGCTGATGAAATTGCGCCATCGTTGCGCTACGCAACTGCCGTTGTAACAAAGACACCTCGTGCTGAGGGTGGCAACTTCTCTTCAGGAGACCGTCCAACACCACGACCTGCTTCAAACGAACCATCTACCTATGCATTTGATGAGGAGCCTTTCTAATGCCACGTAAGAATATGCCTACGCCGCCAAAGCGCGCGCCAAAAATTGAAAAGCGTCACACGAAGAAGAAGCCATGCACATTCTGTGTTCACGGTGTAATCGCCGTTGACTACAAGGACCTTGCACAACTTCGCAAGTACATCTCAGATCGCGGAAAGATTCGTGGACGCAAGGTGTCTGGCAACTGCCAGCAGCACCAGCGTGACGTTACTGATGCAATCAAGACTGCTCGTGAACTTGCACTCCTTCCATACACCCAGCGCACCGTGACTGAAAAGCGCGGCGGCCGTGGACGTGATGACCGCGGTGATCGTGGTTCACGCGGACCTCGTGGTGAAAAGGAAGAAGCCACCTTGGCCGACGTCCTTGGTGACATCGACGGTGAAGTAATTCGCGAAGAGCTCCTAGAAGACGCCAGCACTGCTGAAGCAGTCTTCGAAGCTGCAGCAATCGTTGAAGAAGCAGCAACTGTGGAGGTTTCAGAATGAAGGTCCTTCTAAGAAACGACATCCGTGGCGTAGGTCGCCGTGGCGACATTGTTGAAGTGAAGAAGGGTTTTGCTCGCAACTTCCTTCTTCCAAACGGTGACGCACTTGAAGCGAACGACATCATGGAGATCCAGGCTGCATCAATGCGCAAGGCTCGTGATGTTCGTGACGCTCAGAGCCGTGAAGCTGCAGAAGTTCAGCGCACACTTATTGAGCAGGCAAGTGTTTCTATTTCAGCTCGTGCTGGTGCAAATGGTCGTCTCTTCGGTTCTGTAACCGAAGCAGATGTCGTTAACGCCATCCGTACTGCGACGAACATCTCGCTTGACCGTCACCAAATTTCAATGACTGAGCACATTAAAGAGCTCGGTTCAGCCACTGTTTCAGCGACACTGTTTGACGGTGTGGTTGCTTCTGTGACTGTGCAGGTTGTCGCTAAATAGCCCAATCTTTAAAGGAATCTCACTATGCCGGGGCTTTTTGCCCCGGCATAGTGCTTGTTACACCTATTTGAGATGATTAAAACTAGGGAGTTAGGCACAGGCTTTTCCCCACGTTGTTGTTCTTGTGACACACAGCCAAAACGTGCGAACGTTGGAGTCTTATGACGCAGATTGAATCAGACCGACAAAGGACCGCCCCTAACGCAGGGCGAGTTCCACCGAGTGTTATTGAAGCAGAAGAGTCGCTCATTGGTGCGATGTTGCAGCTTCCTGAAGCAGTCAGCATCGCGTACGAACTTGTTCAAGAAGAAGATTTCTATCGTCCACTTCACGGACAAATTTACTCAGCCATAGTTGACCTCGTTAACAGTGGTGATCCAGTTGACTACGTCACCGTGCAAGCAAAGATGCAAGAGCGCGGATCACTTCAAATTGAACTTGCAGTTCTCGCCGCTCTACAGAGCAACACTCCTTCAGCTGCAAACGCTCAGCACTACGCACAACTAGTTCGCGACAAAGCACAACAGCGTCGACTTATTTCTGTAGCTGGTGGAATTCTTGATGATGCGTATGTTCCAACTGATGACGTTGCAATGTTGCTTGATGACGCAGAACGAAAGATCAACGCAATTGGTGATGGACAGAAAGCAGACTCAGTCGCACACCTTCAGAGTCTCTTGCTTGCTGAAGCAGACATTTTGGAAGAACGTGGTGAAACACGTGGACAGTTCAATGGTCTAGAAACTGGGTACCGATCACTTGACCGCATTCTTCAAGGACTACAGCCAACCAGCCTCTCGATTATTGGTGCTCGTCCAAGTATGGGTAAGACCGCTTTTGGTCTTGGCATCCTTACTCACGTTGGTGCAATTGTTAAGCGACCAGCGCTGTACTTCTCTCTAGAAATGAGCAAGCAGGAGCTTGCAGAACGTATCCTCGCATCGACTGCACGCATTGACTCAACCAAGCTTCGTACTGGTGACCTGAGTGACAACGACTGGAATAACGCTCACAAGGCGTTTGCCATGTTGCAGAGTGCACCAATCTTCATCGACGACAACCCAGCCCTTACCGTGATGGATATTCGTGCTCGAGCTCGCAGAATTAAGCAACAACAAGGTGACCTTGGTGTTGTCATCATTGACTACCTACAGCTCATGAGCTCACGTGGCAAGGCAGAAAACCGTCAAGTAGAAGTTTCAGAAATGAGCCGTGCATTAAAGATTCTGGCGCGTGAATTAGAAACACCAGTTATTGCGTTGTCACAGCTTTCACGTGCCCTCGAAGCTCGTGCTGACAAGCGACCAATGATGTCTGACCTTCGTGAATCTGGATCACTTGAGCAGGACGCTGACGTTGTTTTGTTCTTGTTCCGTCCTGAAAAGTACGGTGAGGTTACAAACGACCAAAAGGCTTCAGCAGAAATCATTGTTGGAAAGAACCGTAACGGTCCAACTGACACAGCCTTCTTGACGTGGCGAGATGAATTCACTCGCTTTGACAACTTGCCCGACTCGAGCGCGGTCTAGTTATTTAGCGATTAGTTCGCTAGAAACTTCCCAAAGCTTCATTGCAAGCTCTGGGTCAATGGCGTAGTCCTGGACTCCACCCATAGGAACATCCTTTGATGCAGGCAGTGCCTGAGCGCAGTCTTCGAGGTAATGGCCACCACGACCTTCGAGCTCAACGCCAACAGCTGCCCACGTTGACGTTGATGCGCCTTGTTCCACGTTCTTAAAGCGCTCGTTGATAACACCTTCTTCATTGAACCAACCCATTGCAATCTGCTCTTCGCGGGGAAGATACTTCTGAAGACCAGTGATGATGCCGCCCGGGTGAACAGCGTTAGCGGTAATTCCCTGATTGCCATACAACGCACTCACACCAACGGCGAAAAGTGCACAAGCGGTCTTTGACTGACCATACGAACTCCACTTCTCGTAGGGTCGATTTTCAAACATGATGTCGTCAAAGACAACAGGGCTCAAGCGGTGCCCAATTGAGCTGAGCGCAACAACACGAGAGGTCTGTGCTGCAAGTAGTGCGGGCGCGATTCCAGTGAAGAGTGCAAAGTGTCCCAGATGATTAGTTCCAAACTGCATCTCAAAGCCGTCTGCCGTCTTCGTCTCGGGTGTTGTCATTACGGCTGCATTGTTGATCAAGATGTCCAGTGTTGAGAAGTCACTCAGAAACTGTTCAGCGAAAGCTCGTACAGAGCTCAGACTCGCGAGGTCAAGAGACCTAAGCATCACTTTGTCGATGTTTTCCGTAGTTGCAATTGCTCGAAGTGATTCTTCACCGCGACTCTGGTCTCTAACTGGAAGAACAACAGTTGCTCCGGCGTGAGTAAAGGCGCGTGCTGTCTCAACACCTAGACCCGATGAAGCTCCGGTGATGAGAACTGTCTTGCCTGTTAGATCGTGGCCACTAATTACTTCGAGGGCTGTGCTTCGATATCCAAATGGTGATGTGATGCGCTCAGCGCTCGATGTGTTCATAAAAAAAAATGTACTACAGGCCAAACAAAAAGCCCCCCGAACTTTCGCTCGGGGGGCTTAATGAAATGAGTTGTTTATTTAGGCTGCATACGAATACCAGCGTCGAGACGTACTGACTCGGCATTCATGTAGCTGTTGCTTAGAAGTTCAACTGCGAGTGATGCAAACTCTGATGAGTAACCAAGACGCTTAGGGAACAACACACCAGCACCAAGGCGAGCCTTGAATTCATCTGATGCAGGACCGGTTCCGTAAATTGGTGTGTCAATGAGGCCAGGCAAGATGCAGTTGGCACGAACACCAATTGCTGCGAGGTCGCGAGCAAGTGGCAATGTAAGACCAACAACGCCACCCTTAGATGATGAGTAGGCAACTTGACCAATCTGTCCATCTTCAGCAGCAACTGATGCAGTGTTAACAATTGCACCACGTAGTCCGTCAACGTCAGGTGTGTTGTGGCTCATTGCTGTTGCAGCAAGACGGCACATGTCGAATGTTCCGATCAAGTTGATTTCAATTACCTTGCGGTAAAGAGCGAGGTCGTGTGCTGATGAGTATTCACCATCTTTTCCAACGGTGCGAGTTGCCCAACCAATTCCTGCACAGTTAACAACTGTCCATAGTGGAGCCATTGCCTTTGCCGCCTCAATGGCAGCAATGTTCTGCTCGGTGCTCGTTACGTCACAGTGAACGTATGTTCCACCGATTTCTTTCGCAACTTCTTCACCGCGTGCATCGTTGAGGTCAGCAACAACAACTTTTACGCCGCGTGCAGCGAGCGCGCGAGCAGTTGATTCGCCAAGACCCGATGCACCGCCGGTGACGACTGATGAGGTGTTCTTAAGTTCCATGATGGTTACTCCTGAGTAGTTTGCCTGGGTTAGACCGTAGTAGAAGTATGGGGTGCTGGGCACAGGCCGTTCGCCATCTAGCCTTGTTACATGCCATCGGCCTACGAATACACCAAAGAAGAACTGGCTGAGCTCCTAACGGGCGAGCCCCGTTACCGCGCCGACCAGGTCTGGCATGGTCTATGGACCGAGGGTCAAGACCTCAAAGAAATCACCACCATCCCTAAAGCACTTCGCTCAAAACTGGGCGAGCAGTTCCCTTCGAGTCTCGAAGTTGCGAACTTTGTTGAAAGCGATCTCGGTTCTACCCAGAAATGGGTTTTTCGTTTAGCTGATGGCGCGACAATCGAAACTGTGTTGATGGCGTACGAAGACCGCGTCACGGTTTGTGTTTCTAGTCAAGCTGGTTGTGCAATGGGTTGCACGTTCTGTGCAACGGGCCAAGCCGGTTACTCTCGACAGCTCACCATTGGTGAAGTCATTGAGCAAGTGATGTTTGCAACACGTGCAGCAGCTCCTCGTCGACTTTCAAATGTTGTGTTCATGGGG
>CAIKVF010000191.1 GCA_903830745.1 uncultured Actinomycetes bacterium
ACGTCTTCGTAAGGTGCAACGAACATTCCACCACCTAGACATGACTGTGGCGCGTAACCAATTGCGTGTACGAGCCCGTCGAGACGTCCAAACCTTGCCTCAACTTCTTTCACGGCAGCCGCAATTTGATCAGGGCTTGTCACGTCTAATTCAATGATTTCTCCAACGTCGCCGAGCTTCTTGGCGACCCGGCGGGTGAGTGAGACTCCTCTCCCAGCCCCTGAAATTGCAACGGTCGCACCCTCTTCGAGGCATCGCTTGGCAATGCCAAAAGCCAAAGAGTCATCGGTAAGTACGCCCGTAATAAGGATGCGGTGATTTGTGAGTAGTCCCATGTTGTTAGCGTACTTGGCAATAAGTAAATAAATGAGGACATGATGGAATCAATTGGCATTCTTGGTGGAACTGGGCCTGCGGGCCGTGGAGTAGCAGTGCGACTCGCTTGCGCTGGATACAACGTGGTGCTTGGATCACGCGATGCACAACGTGCGAGTGAAACTGCATCAGGCATCACAGTTCGTGGTGACGGAAAAATCTCAGGTGGAACAAATGAAGATGCTGCGTCATGTGACATTGTCATCGTCGCAACTCCATCTGACTCTGCGGTTGAAACTGCAGCGTCGCTGAAGTCAAAGCTTGATGGAAAGATTGTTGTGTCAATGGTGAATGCTCTGACACGTGGCAACAAGGAACTAATTCCTGTCTACCCACCGCTTGGATCAATGGCCGCAGAAATTGCTGCAGTGTTGACTGATTCAAAGATCGTTGGTGCCTTCCATCACCTTCCTGCAGCACAGATGGAAGACCTCGACAGTGGCATTGATGCTGACGTAGTTATTTTCGGAGACGACGAAGAAGCACGTAAGCGAATCAATGACATAGTCAGTGAGATGCCTGGACTATTCGCAATCATTGCTGGCACCATGGCCCTCGCAAGTGCGGTGGAAGCATTTACCGCAGTTTGCATTTCAATCAACATTCGTCACCGTGCTCACAGCTACGTGAAGATGGCAGGACTTACTCACTAATGCGTCTGTATGACACACAACGTGGTGGTGTATTCCCGCTTGAAGCGGGACCCGTCGTCACCATGTACAGCTGTGGCATTACTCCATACGACGCTGCACACTTAGGTCACGCTTTTGTTTATTTAACCTTTGACATTTTACAACGTCGACTTCGAGACGCTGGTCATGAAACTCGATGTGTGCGAAACGTAACAGACGTTGATGACAGCATTTTGCAAAAGTCTCGCGAGATTGGTGTTAACTATCTCGACCTTGCTGCACAAGAGATGGCGAAGTTCGATCGAGACATGCAACTAATTAATTTGTTGCCTGTTTACTCAGAACCACGCGCAACTGGAGCCATTCCAGAAATTCTCACCCTCATTGAACAACTCTTTGTAGCTGGTGTTGCGTACGAAGTTGATGGATGGATTTATTTTGAATGTTCTAAGTTCCCGCGCTATGGACAAGTTAGTCATGAGACGTACGAATCAATGCTGGCGCTATCTGCAGTTCATGGGGGCAACATTGAAGACACACGAAAGCGTGATCCTCTTGACTTTGTTCTTTGGCAACCTTCGCTCGATGATGAACCATCTTGGGATTCAAGATGGGGAGCTGGCAGACCAGGTTGGCACATTGAGTGCTCTGCACTTGCGCAACGTGATTTAGGCGCGACGCTGGACGTTCACGGTGGTGGTAGAGACCTTGCGTTTCCTCATCATGAATCTGAAGCCGCACAAAGTGAAACCGCGAACGGCGTTCAGTTTGTTAAGCACTGGCTACATGTTGGTCTCGTTGGCCTCGACGGAATCAAGATGTCGAAGTCACTTGGGAACTTGGTATTTGTTTCTGCTCTTGCAGAAAAAGCAGAGCCAGCAGCTGTTCGATTAGCTCTTCTCTCGCAGCATTACCGCCACGACTGGCAATGGACTGATGATCTTCTCTCAATTGCGCAGTCAAGACTGGCGACTTGGCGCTCGACACTTGTCAATGGGCGCACCGGAACTGTCCTCGATGAGGTGCGCAGCGCACTTGATGATGACTTAAATACTCCGTTGGCCCTAACTAAAATTGATGATGCGGCCCACGCTGGTTACAGCGTTGGCTCAGCGGCAGCCCTTCTCGGCATTACGCTGTAGGGAGCGAAAGGCATCATGTCGGACATTCAAGTACTTCTCCCAGACGGTAGCGAACGCACACTAAGTAGTGGCGCAAGCGCGCTTGATCTCGCGACCCAAATTGGTGCCCGACTCGCAAAGGATGCACTGGCTGCAGAAGTTAATGGTCAACTCACTGACCTCGGCGCTCCTCTTAAGTCTGGCGACAAAGTTGCGATTGTTACTCCCGCGAGTGAAAACGGAAGAGATGTTCTTCGCCACTCCACGGCACACGTTTTAGCTCAGGCGGTTTGTCGACTCTGGCCAGGAGCGCACTACGCAATTGGGCCATCAATTTCGAACGGTTTTTACTATGACTTTGAACTTCCTGGGGGAGCACGATTCTCTGACGATGACCTTCCTCACATTGAAGAAGAAATGCGAAAGATCTTCAAGGAAGACCAACCCTTCACTCGCTCTGAGCACTCCTTTGAAGAGGGTCTCAAATTATTCAAAGATCAGCCATTCAAAGTTGAAATCATCAATGCCGTTAAAGATGGCGGCACTGAAGAAGATCTAAACGAAGTAGAAAGCACAACTGCTGTTTCTGCTTATTCAAACTCTCCTGCATTTGTTGACCTTTGTCGCGGACCCCACGTTCCATCAACATCACGACTTGGTCACTTCAAGTTAATGCGAGTTGCTG
>CAIKVF010000192.1 GCA_903830745.1 uncultured Actinomycetes bacterium
AAAAGCGTTACGCCTTTGCGACCCAAACCATTGCTGTGCGTTCGTCATCAAGCTCAAGTGTTGTTCCCTCACCAGTTCCAACGCCACTTATGACTTCGGTGGCGAGTACTTCAGTTCCGAGTAACTCAAACCCGTCATGTAGGTCGTCAATGCCCTGTACGTGCAAGATGATGCGGTCAGAAACATCTAGTCCTGAATTCTTTCGAAGATCTTGGACTTGGCGAACAACGTCACGCAAGTATCCACGTCGAAGAAGGCCGTCATCAAGCGTTAGGTCAAGGGCAATTACTTCCCCACCTTCTCTAGAAACGGCGAACCCACCTTGGCTCTTTACGCGAAGCTCAATGTCTTCAGAGCCAAGTTCAAATACGCCAGTAGAAAGTGTGATTGCAACATTTCCACCAGCTTCGAGAGTTTCTGCAGCCTTAACTGAATCAAGCTTCAAAAGGGCTGGCTTTAACTCTTTCACCGCTTCACCAAGTCGAGGACCGACGGTGCGGAAGTTTGGTACGAGTTCAAAGCTGAGTACATCGGCGAGTTCGGCACCATATTCAAGAACGTCAACGTTTAGCTCGTCTTCAACAATTCCCTCGGGTGGCATTGGCGCACCCACTGGCAAGAACACCAGCGCACGAGCGAGAGGTTGGCGAACCTTAACTCCAGCTTCTGCGCGTGAAGCACGACCTAGAGAAGTAAGTCTGCGAGCAACGTCCATTGATTCTTCAAGTGCGACATTTCTCATCTCAGGGTTACTCTTTGGCCAGTCGGCGAGGTGAACAGAGTCAGTTTCTTTCACGTCAAAGAGTTCTGCGTACATGCGCTCTGAAACAAACGGAATGAATGGAGCCATTATCAGCGTGATGCGTTGCAAGACTTCGAGCAGGGTTGCCTGAGCTGCGAGTGAGTCTGAACGTGGAACGTTCGGATCAGTGCGCCAGAAACGACGACGGCTGCGACGTACATACCAGTTCGACAAATCATCAATCAAGTCGTGCAGCGCGTCGCAACCACTGAGTGGTTCGTAGCCATCGAGCGCAGCTGTTACGCCAACAGTGACGCTTTCGAGTCGAGAAAGAATCCACTTGTCGATTTCTTGACGGTCCTGCGGTGCTGGAATCTCTGGATCAGCAGGATCAAAGTTGTTTAGTGATGCGTACGTGGTGAAGAAACTAAATGTGTTCCAAAGTGTTGCGAGCGTGTCGCGAAGTGAGGCGTCAATGGCGCCGAGACCAGCACGAGTTGAAGTCCACGGTGATCCTTGACTAAACATCCACCAGCGAAGTGGGTCAGCACCACGAGTATTGAGAACTTCCCATGGGTCAATAACGTTTCCAACGGACTTACTCATCTTCTTTCCGGTTTCGTCAACTATGTGACCGAGACACAGCACGTGCTCGTATGGAGATTTACCGAAAACAAGCGTGTTCACCGCAAGCAGTGAATAGAACCATCCACGCGTTTGGTCAATTGCTTCAACGACTAACTGTGCCGGGAACTGCATGGCTTCTTTTGAACCAGCAACATGTGGAAACCCAACTTGTGCTGCAGGCATTGCGCCAGAGTCGAACCAGGCATCAATGACCGGGATTTCACGTACTGCTTCTTTTCCACACGTGCGACAATTCATCTTGATGTCATCAATGTTTGGGCGGTGAGGATCGAGCTTTGACTGGTCTGTGCCAGTTAGTTCAGAGAGTTCTGCGAGTGAGCCAACACATGTGAAGTGATTATCTTCGCAGGCCCAAATAGGAAGCGGCGTTCCCCAGTAGCGGTCTCGAGAGAGCGCCCAGTCAACATTGTTATTGAGCCACTCACCCATTCGACCATCTCGAATGTGTGACGGGTGCCAGTCAATCCCAGCGTTTTCAGAAATTAGTTGTTCTTTGAACTTGCTCGTTGCGATGTACCAACTTGGCTTAGCCCAGTAGATAATTATCGTGCCACAGCGCCAGCAGTGCGGCAGTGAGTGAGTGAAGTCGAAGCGTCGAAGCAGAATGCCGCGCTTTTCCAGTTCGTTGTTAATACCAGCGTTCGCTTCACGAACACCTTGACCCTCAAGCCATGGAATGTCAGAGGTGAACTTTCCGTCTTGTCCAACGGGATTAACAATTGGAAGTCCAAACTGGCGACAATTGACTCGGTCAATTTCACCAAAGGCTGGTGACTGGTGAACAAGTCCGGTTCCGTCTTCTGTTGTCACATAGTCAGCAGGAATTACGTAACAAGTATCAACACCGTCTGGGTACTTCACGTCATTAAATGGGCGCTCGTAGTGAACGTTAAGAAGGTCAGAACCCTGCAGCGTGGCGTTTGCCTTAACGCCTTCACCAAATACCGATTCAATGAGTGCTTCAGCCACCACAACACCGTCAACAACTGCGTAGGTAACGTCAGGGTTTACGGCAATAGCAACGTTTGATGGAAGCGTCCAAGGTGTTGTTGTCCAGACCGCTAGGTGCGTTGCGCCCTTCAGTCCGCCGTGAGCATCAGCGTCAGTAATGCGAAGCTTTATGTAGCAACTCTCATCGAGTTCGTCAGCGTACGCACCAGGTTGTGCGAGCTCGTGCGAAGAAAGTGCAGTACCGCACCGTGCACAGTACGGAACAACTTTGTAATCCTTGTAGAGGAGTTCACGGTCAAAGAGTTGTTGGAGCTGCCACCATACTGATTCCACATATTGCGGGGTGTAGGTGTAATAGGCATTTTCCATGTCGGTCCAGTAACCAATACGGTTAGTGAGCTTTTCGAACTCTCCAACGTAGGTGAGAACCGACTCACGACAGAGGCGTGTGAACTCGGCAATGCCAACTTCTTCTTCAATAGCCTTCTTGCCAGAAATGCCGAGCTGCTTTTCAACTTGAACTTCTACAGGTAGTCCGTGAGTGTCCCATCCTGCTCGACGTGCAACGAAGTGACCATTCATTGTTTGGTAACGACAGAAGAGATCTTTGTAAACACGTGCCCATACGTGGTGAAGTCCAGGCATTCCGTTAGCGGTTGGTGGACCTTCGTAAAAAATCCAAGGAGTTTTTCCTTCGCGCTGGCTCATTGAGCGTGCAAAAACGTCGTTCTTCTCCCACCGAGCAAGCTCGGCTTCCTCAATGGCCACAAAATCAAGTTCGGCACTGACGGGGCGAAATACCACGGGTCTCCTTAAATAATCACCTAATCGTACTAACCAGCACGACTACAAAGAACCGTTTAGGCGAAATGGGCGCTAAGCCAGGCTGGAGAAAGTTCTTCCAGCGATGAAAGCACAACATCAGCGAGTTTGAAGGCAGGAAATTCACGGTCTTCTTTTGTGGGCACCGCAATAACACTCATGCTTCCAGCTTTAGCTGCGAGCACCCCAGCGGCGGAGTCTTCAAAGACCAGGCACTCTTTTGGTGAGACGCCAAGCGACTTTGCAGCAGAAATGAATACTCCCGGGTGAGGTTTTCCGAACTCTTCATCTTGCGCAGAATGAATACTTACAAATTTTTCGCGGAGTGAGAAGTTGTCGAGGCAGCGATGAATGAGAGCTGTTGGTGTTGAACTTGCAACTGCGACAGGTCCATGTTCGCTGGCGAGTTCGATTGCACGAATTGCACCAGGGAGAAGCACGCCTTCGTTTTCAACAAGTTCACCAACACGATTAAGCAGCATCTGAGTGACGTCACTAGTTGAGGGTCCACTCCATGGATACTTTGCGAACCAGAACGCAACAACTTCTTCGACGTACATTCCCTTGGTTTGTCGATCTGCGCCATCATCGAGTGGGACTCCGAGCGAAGGGAATATCTCGAGTTCGGCCTTATGCCAAAGAATCTCAGAATCGATCAAAAGACCGTCCATATCGAACAACGTTGCACGCAAACTCACTCTGCAACTCTGGCACATCGAAACGGTACGGTTAAGACATGGCATTAATAAGAAATCTCGGTGCAGAAGACATTGGCTTCATTGCGTCACGGGTGGCGAGTCGGCTTCGCTACGAAGCTGAGCAAAATCCTCTTATTAACCCACTCTTTGATGCGGACGCATTTGAGTCGGCACTATTTGGCGCCCAAGCAGGAACGTGGAGAACGG
>CAIKVF010000193.1 GCA_903830745.1 uncultured Actinomycetes bacterium
ATGCCAAGTAGCGACGTCGTATAGTTCTGCGAACCAGCACCATTGTCGAGCATCCATACATCACTCTTTGTTATAACTGGGTCCCAGGCGAACTCTTGGCCCTCTTCAGTTACGTAGGTGGCGCTAAAGGGTTCATCGCGCTGTAGAGACGTTCCGTCCCAGCGAAGTCGAACCAGCTGGGTCATGGTTACGACGTAAATGTCTCTGCCCTTTGAGCTGAGTCTCGAAACAGAGCCTTCATTAAGCAGATAACAGTCAAGAATCGTGAGGCTGTTTGGATCAATTACAAGAAGCTCACAGTCAACGCTTCGAGTCGTGCTTGGCACACCTGGGCGAGCGCCACCAAAGTCCTTTAGAACAATTTCGCCACTGTCAAGAATTACGAATGAGTTGTACGGACGATTTCTTGGAAGCTCAAGTGAGTTAATTACTTCGAGCTCACTACTGAGTTGGTGAATGTAGCGGCCAAAGACAACGTAGAGAAATCCATTGGCGTGTGCTGCAATGCCACCCGGCCATGTGGGACCAGCGACAAGATCAACTGAGCGCGCAATAGTTTCGAGCGTTTCAGGGTCAATACGTTCTACCCAACTGACGGCATCATCTCCGCCAGTGTGACAAAGCAAGAAGACTTCACCAGGGCCTCGAAGAACCGTCATGGTGCTGACGATCGACATTCGAGAAACGACCTGGGCCTTTTTGCCCCTCACATTGATCGACGGGGCAATTTGAAGTCTCGATGGTCCGCCGTCTTCTCCGGGCCAGGGACTCTTCCAGTAACCAGGTGCATTATTCATACGTATGTTTTAGTCCTTCGCCATGTCACATGTGTGCCGTACGGTATTGCTATGTCATTTGAACAAGCACTGCCTAAATCATTATCCCCATCTCGTCTGAATGACTTCCAGTCGTGCCCGAGGAAATACCAACACTCTTCTGTGGAGCGCCTCCCCCAGCCCGCCAGTTACGCAAGTGCCAAGGGAAACTTTGCTCACTACATTTTTGAGCACTTGTTCAAACTCCCAGCACCTGAACGAACAATTGAGCGTGCACGTAAATACGTAGAGCCAGCAATTGAGTCAGTTCTAACAGAGAAGGTTCGAGAAGAGATTGGACTTGATGACGAAAAACTCAAAGGGCTCCTACATGAAACGGAAGAAATTCTTGTTACGTATTTCGAAATGGAAGATCCTCGAGAAGTTACGCATGAAGGTGTCGAACTTCGAATGGGTGTCACGATTGAAGGGGCACCGCTCTTTGGAATTCTCGACCGTCTCGACCGTGACAAGGACGGCAACCTCATAATTGTTGACTACAAAACTGGTGGGCTTCCAAATCGCTCATTTGATTCAACTACGTTCGCGAACGCTGAGCTCTACGCAGCACTCTGCAAAGAAAAACTTGGTGAATTGCCGACAACGATGCGTCTGCTCTACGTGGCCCACGGTGAAGCCGTGGAGCGCCCCGTTGCTGAGGTAAACATCCGTGCACGTGAGAAAGCTGCTGCTTCTGCATGGCAAAAGATAAATACGTATTACAACGACGGAGACTTCCCGGCGACTCCTTCTAAGAATGCTTGTCGCTTCTGTAATTTCAAGGACCTTTGTCGCTCCCAGGGCGTTGCAGTTCCTAGCTAAGAGTCCCTAGGCTCTAGGTATGACTGCATTCGAACTTTCCTACGACTACCGCTGCCCTTTTGCAAAGAACATTCACCTTCACATGGTGAGTGCTCTTAAGGCTGGCGGAAAATTTGACGTTACCTTCGTTCCATGGACCATGAGCCAGGGATATAAGTCAGACGGATCACCTGACGTATGGGACGACGAGATGCGCAACGCTGAACTTTTGGCACTTGCAGTGAGCACGTCAATTCGCGACCAGCAGCCTGAGCACTTCCTCGATGCCCACGAAGCAATGTTCCGTGCACGCCACGAAAAAGGTATTCGACTTGTGAACATCGAAGAGATCGAAGCACTGCTTTCACCACTTGGCGTTGACATGGATAAAGTTCGC
>CAIKVF010000194.1 GCA_903830745.1 uncultured Actinomycetes bacterium
AGGCTGTGCGACATCCTTATTCGTGTCGAAAACAGTTACCGAGAACCCAGCGTTGAGCATGTTGGTGACAATCGCGCCACCCAAACTTCCAACCCCAATAAAACCAATCTTTTGAGTATTCGCTGACACTATGTTCCTCGCTTATTTTTTGTTAATGACTTTTCGGTAATGCCATCCTTCAATGTTGGTCATTGAGAGGTGAAGATCCTTACCGGTGTACGGGTGAGCCTTCACAACTTCATCATTGAGCTCAACGCCGAGGCCTGGCTCGTCTGATGGGTAGAGATAACCGTTTTCCCACTTCAGTGGCTTCTTCAAAATTGCTGAGTGGAAGTTCCCCATTGTCTCGATGCTCTCTTGGATAAGGAAGTTTGGAGTAGCTGTCGCTAAGTGAACGTTCGCCGCAGCTTCAATAGGACCGGCGTAAAGGTGAGGAGCGATGTCTACGTAATACGGCTCAGCCATGGCGGCAATTTTCTTCGCCTCCAAGATTCCACCAACTCGACCAATAGCGAATTGCAGTACTGCCGCTGCGCGGTTCTCGAGCACTCTGGCGAACTCGTACTTAGTTACAAGGCGTTCACCAGTTGCTACAGGAACTGAAGTTCCTCTGGCAACTTGAGCCATTTGTTCTGGCATCTCTGGAGGAGTTGGTTCTTCAAGCCACAGTGGATCAAATTCTTCAACAACTTTGGCGAACCTAATCGCACCCGCTGGGGTCATTTGCCCGTGCGTTCCAATCAACAAGTCCACTGAAGGGCCAAGCGCACCGCGAAGTCCTCCTACAAATTTGTGAATGTAGTCGAGCGTCTCTGCGGTTGGTGAATGTGGGTCGAATGCTGAGTAGTTAACGAGAGGGTCAAACTTAAGAGCTGAGAATCCCATCTCCTTATAAACAAGCGCACGTTCGATTGAAAGATCAAGCGAGCTGTAGACCTCTGAGCCCTGCTTCTCATTTGGATAGATGTAGGTGTATGAACGGCAACCATCGCGGAGTTTTCCACCGAGCAAGTTGTAGACCGGCTGGCCAGTCTCTTTACCCATGATGTCCCAGCACGCAGTCTCTATTCCACTGATGATTGGAACAACTGATCCATCTGGGCGCTGAGTGAAGTTACGTGAATAAATTTCACGCCACATTTTTTCAATGTCGAAAGGGCTGCTTCCAATAACTGACTTCTCAGCAATCTCATCAACCATGAGCTTCACAACGTCAGGAAGGAATGGAACGCCGTAGATCTCACCGAGACCAGTAATGCCGGAGTCTGTAGTGAGTCGAACAAAGATCCAGTAGCTGCCTCCAAACGCTGGAGGAGGTGGAGCAACAACGATTGTCTCTACGTCAACTATTTTCATGTATCCCCCGACTGCGTTCAACTGCTGGTTCTAACTTAGGTCCATCCAGGTGGTCTTCAAGTGGGTGTAGTTATCAAGTGCGTGAAGCGACTTGTCACGACCAGAGCCTGAGTTCTTGATTCCGCCAAACGGAGTGGTGATGTCACTGGCGTCAAAGGTATTAACCCAAACCGTTCCTGCACGAAGTTCTCTAGCAACACGGTGAGCACGACGAAGGTCAGCAGTCCATACTGCAGAAGCAAGACCGTATTCAGTGTCGTTAGCAATCGCGAGTGCTTCTTCTTCAGTGTCAAATTCAATAGCCACGATTACTGGTCCAAAGATCTCTTCACGAGCAACTCGCATGTTGTTGTTCGCTCCAGCAAAGACAGTTGGCTGCACGTAGTACCCACCAGATTCTTCGCGAGACTGTCCACCACCGGCCATCATGACTGCGCCTTCAGCTTTGCCAATTTCCATGTAGCCAAGCACGCGCTCCATCTGACCCTTGTCAACAATTGACCCAAGCGTGGTCGAAGGGTCAAGCGGGTCACCAGAAGTTGTCTCCGAAGCAATCTTTGCAAGCTTCGCGAGCAATTCTTTAGCAATTCCTTTTTGAACAAGAAGACGTGAACCGGCATTGCAGGTTTGTCCTTGGTTATAGAAGATTCCTCCAGCAATAACACTTGCGGCGTAGTCGAGGTCTGGTGCATCATCAAAAACAATGACTGGAGACTTTCCACCAAGTTCCAAAGAAACTGGCTTCATGTTTGACTGTGCTGCGTACTCCAAGAAGTAGCGACCTACTTCTGTTGAACCAGTGAATGTCAACTTGTTCACATCCATGTGACGGCCAAGTGCGCCACCAGCAGTTGGGCCAAACCCAGGAACAACGTTGAAGACACCATCAGGAAGTCCGGCTTCTGATCCGAGCTTTCCGAGAAGAATCGCAGAAAGTGGTGACTGCTCCGCAGGCTTTAGTACAACACTGTTACCTGCAGCAAGTGCTGCACCAACTTTCCATGCACTAATAATCATTGGATAGTTCCATGGAACAACTGCGCCAACTACACCGAGTGGTTCACGAGTAACCATGGCAAGAGTTGTTGAAGCGGTTGGAGCAATCTCGTCGTACACCTTGTCAATTGCTTCTCCATACCAGTTGATTACTGTGGCACAAGAATTAACGTCAACATTCAGTGACTCAGAAATTGGCTTTCCAACATCGAGAGTTTCAAGTAGTCCAAGTTCTTCAACGTGCTCACGAATGAGTTGTGAAAAACGCACAAGAACTGCTTTGCGAGCTGATGGGGCAAGGAGTCTCCACGTTCCTTCTTCAAACGAGCGACGTGCTGCTGCGACCGCAACATCAATGTCTTCTTTGTCACATTCAGCAACTTGAGCAATTACTCGACCGTCGATTGGGCTCACATCGTCAAATGTCTTACCGCTAATTGCATTGACATATTTACCGTCAATCCATGCGCGACCTTCAGGCTTCAATGTGCTTACGCGATCGTGCCAATACTGCGCGGTTGACTTATCTGTGCTGCTCACTGGGCCCCCTGAGGTAGGAAAATTATTGTTATTCCAGGACAAACACTAGTCAGAATTTGCTCGTCTAACTAGTTGAATGGCGCCCAAAGTGCGTTCTGCAAAGGCTAAAAACTATTTGCCGTTAAGCGCATTCTGAGCCAGCGTTAACTGTTGGTTCATGGCATTCACATTGGTTTGGTATTCCCCAAGATTCCCTGCAGAAAGTGCCTTCTGTGCTGCTGTGTAATAGGCAGCGGCTTGCTTCAAGTACGAGGCAGCAGTTCCGCCAGTCTTTGTCGATCCCCCTGAGGTTGAAGTCCCGCTAGACGTGGATCCTCCAGAAACCGTTCCCCCAAGAACCTGTGACAAAGCGCCAGCCAGCGTCGGAGAAATTGCAACATTTTGGTTAAACACCGCAATGATGTATTTGAGCTGAGGAAGCGGGTTGGAAGAACTCGTTACGTACATTGGACGAATGTAGAGAATGCTCTTGTCGAGCGGAACCATCATTGTGTTTCCGAGCAGCACTGTTGAACCGTGTTGGTCAAGCGGTGTTGTTATTGAAGAAACAACTGAGTTCTGCTGAATTTCAGAGTCGGCCTGTACTGGACCAAGCACTGAAGTTCCGCGCGGCGTGACGTAGACGTTGAGTTTTCCATAATCGTTGCGGTCGCTCGTTGCGATCATGAATGCGGTGAGGCCTTGCACGGTTGATGAATTACCAGACGGAACGAACGCCAACGTTTCAAGAAGTTGCTGTTTGTTAACAAACGGCAACGATCCAACCTGGAAGATTGGATTCATTGGTGAGAGTGACGAAGAAATTATGTTTCCCTGGGTGTCAGTCTGGACAGTTTGTGCAAGTGTCTGCCCAGGTGAACCAGCACCAGTTGTTGGTGAGATTGCCCACTTGTCAGATGCCGAGTAGAAAGAGCTTGGACTAGTGATGTGATAGTGGCCAAGAGTTGCTGCCTGCACACCGAATAAATTGGCTGGGTAGCGAAGGTGATCGCTAATTGTTGTTGGCAACTGGCTAAGTGGCTTAAACATTCCTGGGAACGCGGCACTGTACGACTTAATAATTGGATCCTTCGGATCCATTACGTAGAACGTCATCTTTCCTGTGTATGAATCAACAACAACCTTCACTGAGTTGCGCACATAGTTGAAGCTTCCCGGAAGACCACCCTCGTTTACATTCAAATTATTTGCATTTTGGCTGTATGGGTACTGATCGGTTGTTGTGTAGCCATCAAGAACGTAATTAACCGAACCATTTGAAATGACCGCGTATGGCTGTGAATCAAATGTCAAGAATGGCGCCACTTTTTCAGCCATCTGCATCACGTCTCTAGTGAAAAGAATGCGACTCTTTGGAGTTATCTGATTTGAGATAAGGAAGTTGAAGTCTCCAAGGCGAAGTGCCAGCGCTGCACGACTAAAAATGCTTCCAACTGCGACGCCGCCCTTTGCGCCGTAGTGCGTCTCGACTGGCAGTCCAGCGTTCGCACCAGAAGTCACCTGGTAATCAAGTTCCGCTTGCTTGGTGTTAGTAACTACCCAGCCCGGGTCGTTAAGTCCAAAGTAGATACCTGGCTTGGTTAATGTAGGCATTCCATTTGACGACACCGGTGGAACATTCGTTACGTTAAAAATTGGGTTACC
>CAIKVF010000195.1 GCA_903830745.1 uncultured Actinomycetes bacterium
ACCTTTGGTGCCAACTACCAAACACTGAGCTCGACGCGGGCCCTTTCTCCTGAGTTCCTCAGTGCACTTAAGTCAGCTACACAGAGCCCTGTTCACTCAATCATCAGTTCTCCGCCTGGAAACATTGACTTTGGTGGGCTGGTGGCGAATGGACTCACCTCACAAGCGAGCAATCAACTCGACTACACAAAATCATTAGTGCAGGCTGCAACGGGTCGCTACATTGACACCCCTGTTCTTCTAACTGCAACACCATCAATTGCAACTCTTGATGCGCTGGCGGGCATTGGAGTCAGAAATGTTGTGTTCTCTGAAAATGCACTTAGCTACGCACCATCAAGCAGCTTGCACTGGGGAGCACCATTCCTTGTTTCTGGAGCCAGCACACTAAACGCACTGAGTATCGACGAACCACTTTCACAACTCATGATGAACAAAAACATTGAGCCCGCAAGACGCGCAGCAATTGCTCTTGGCACACTGGCGTTTCTGCACTTTGAGGCACCGGGGCTAAGTGCTTCACGAAGTGTTATTGCGTCGACAGCACTTCGTGGTGAATCACAATTTGTAACTGAGTTTTTAACTGGGCTCACTCACTTCCAGTTCGCAACAGCGAGTCCGCTCACGCCGTTATTTAATGCAAAAAACTTTGGTGCGAACGGATCTCCAACAACTCGCAGTCTGGTTGCCAGTCAAAGCCCGGCATGGAGTGCACACAACGTTGTAACGCTCAACAAACTCATTAATGAGGTGACGTCATTTAATCAAGGGGTGGGGTCTTCAGCGCTCAGTAATCAACTCAGCACATATGTTGCGCAGTCAGAGATTTCTGGATCCACTACAGAGCGACAAAATGCGATTGATTTTGCTAGCAGTGCACTTACAGCAGAACTGCGTAAATTCTCCGTAAACCCAAGCACCATCACGGTTGCTGGGACGGGCGCTTCGATACCAATCACCCTTTTGAGCAAGGCAAATTACACAATGACCGCCGTTGTTCATCTTGTGACAAATCGACTTACGTTCCCCAAGGGTTCTAATGTCGTGACGTCACTTGACTCATCGACAAAGTCACTGCGCGTACCCGTCACTAATCCTCGTGGGGGGAACCTCACACTGCAAGTGATTGTTACAACGCCAAATGGTCAAGTTGTTCTCGCGCACAGTGCTGTGCAGGTTCGAATTGCTGGAACATCTGCAGTTGGTTATGTCATCTCAATTGGTGCACTGCTCGTTCTTGCACTGTGGTGGATTAGAACAAGCAAGCGACGTCGAAACGAGCGCAGTCAGTGAGCAGGATTTCTACTCACAGCTCTCGTGTTTTTTCAATGGCGTCTGGAACCCTTGTTTCAAGACTCACTGGACTTCTGCGAGTGCTCGTGCTTGCGTGGGTGTTTGGGTTCACGCCAATTGCTGACGCCTTCAACCTTGCAAACACCGTGCCAAACATGCTGTTTGACCTTGTTCTCGGTGGGATTGCGAGCGCAACGTTTATACCTGTATTCATTGAGCGTCTGAGCGTTGATGGAGAGCGCAAGGCGTGGCGATCAATTTCGAGTGTCATAACTGGATCGCTCGTTGTGCTGTTCGCAGCATCAGTACTCGCATGGATTTTTGCTCCATGGATCATTGATGGTTTTACTGCGCTCAATCACCCGCACGGCCTTTCACACATCTCTAACCTCCAACAACAGCGCGAACTAGCAACGTCTCTACTTCGATGGTTCATTCCACAAATTTTCTTTTACGGAATTATTGGTATTGCCACCGCGCTACTTAATATCAGAAATAAGTTTGCGCCTGGTTCATGGGTGCCAGTAATTAACAACATTGTTTGTATTGCGGTACTCGTGTGGTTCCACTTAGTGGATCCAACACCATCTCTTTCAACCCTTAACGGCTCAGGACATCTCGTGTGGTTGGGACTTGGAACAACATGCGGTGTTTTGTTGCAATTCATTTTCCTCTTGCCATCACTCGCAAAGAGCGACCTTGGCCGAGTTACCTTTAACTTCAATTTTCGCGATCCTGTTGTACGCACCATTGGCAGGCTCGGTAGTTGGACGTTATTAGTTGTTGTAGCGAATCAACTATCGCTGTACGTGGTACTCGCCTTTGCGTTTGGTATTGGGGGTGGCGGTCCGGTGAGTGCGTACACCTACGGTTGGTCGTTCATGCAAATGCCCTACGCCGTGATCGTTGTCTCAGTGCTCTCTGCGCTTACGCCGCAACTCTCAAAACTCGCAACCGAGAAAGACTTTGCAGGGTTCGCCGAGCGACTCAGATTTGGGCTTAGACAGTCACTCGTGATCATTGTGCCTTGCACCATTGGACTAGTGCTGTTGTCACAACCACTCGTTGGGGTGTTGTTAAATCACGTGCACGCTGAGCACCGCCTTCTCGCTGGTTCTGTGCTCGCGGTACTTGGAGCTGGACTACCGGGATTTACTGTGTTCCAAGTCTGTATTCGTGGCCTACAAGCAATGCAACGTGCTCGCGATGTGTTCTATCTCTACGCACTGCAAAATGGACTTACGGTGCTTCTGGCTATGACAATGGGCCGCCATTCAATGGCTGGCTTATGTGCGAGCGTCTCAATCTCCTACAGCGCCGTTGCCTTGGTGGGTCTTGCGAACCTAACGAGGCATCAGGTGAATATCAGCGCAACGCTCTGGTCTAAGCACGTCCTTCGCAGCGTTCTTGCATCGGTTGCGAGTGGGCTTGTTATTGCCATGGCGTACGCATCTTCAACATCATCAAGCGGACTGGGGCTTCTCACTCGATTTGGTGGAAGTGCCCTGCTCGGAATATTGACCTATTTAACCTTTATTGTGATCTGGCAGCGCAACGCCGTGCGTAACAGCAAAAAAAGTGTAAGGCTAGACAAGTTCTAAAGGAGCATCATGGCAAACATTCGAATAGTCACCGACAGTGCGTGTGATTTACCTCAAGACGTTGCTGAAAGACTCAACATTGATGTTGTTTCGCTGAGCATCAGGTTTGGTGACGATGAATTTACTGACCGAGTTGATCTCACACCAAACGAATTTTGGGCCAAGTGCAAAGCATCAAAGACCCTCCCAGAAACTGCAGCACCATCTCCTGGCGCGTTCCAACTCGCATACGAACGTGCACTTAGTG
>CAIKVF010000196.1 GCA_903830745.1 uncultured Actinomycetes bacterium
ATTCACTAACAAGCTTTCGAGCTTTTCTCGCCGCTGTTAAAGACAAAGTGATCGGAGCACGTGAGCCATTCGCTGGAATTGAGAAGAGTCTTCCAAAGTGAGCAACTACAGCATTTGTTTCAAATTCAGATAGGTCAGAACTATCTGGAGAAACAATGAGGACTTCATTTCCGCGAGCTGTTAATTCTCGACTCATTGCAAGCACTTGTTCCTGTACCCCACCGTAAATCGAAAGTGCGTAAGGACAAACAATCGCAATTCGACGACTCACGAAGTAAACCTCGGCTGAAGTACGTGCCACTGTTCTGGGGCACGACGAATAAGTCCTTCTAGTTCGTAGGCAACTTGCTGAGTAACGCGAGTCACGTCTTCACGAAGCTTTCCTAGTCGAACCGCCTCAATAGGTGGAGTGACAACGGCGTAGTGATCATCTCCAGGACCGCTGTAACAAGCACATGCCACGAGTGTGGCGCCCGTGCGAAGCGCAAGCGTGGCTGGTCCCGCTGGAATCGTCACCATCTCACCAAAGAATTCAACTTCAATGCCGTTATTTTGAATGTCTCGGTCACAAAGCAGCCCAACTACGCCACCTTCTTTGAGAGTCTTTAGAAGCTCTGATCCTGCGTGCTCGTTCAGCGGAACAATTTGCAGCCCCATGTCCTCGCGCTTCTTCTTGAACCATTGGAACAACTCGGGTGGATCAAGTTCTTCTGCGACTGCGGTCATTGTCATACCAATTTGTGACCAAAATGCGCCGCCCCAGTCCCAGTTACCAATATGTGGAATAGCAATAACCGTTCCCATTCCGCGCTCTTTTGCAGCGAGCAAGTGTTCAAATCCCTCACCAATAATGAATCGTTCAGAAATCGTTGATGTGGGAATCGCTGGGAGCTTTGCACTTTCGGCCCAGTATTTTCCGTACGCCATGAATCCACGATCACAGAAATCTTCAAGAAGATCGTTGTCAACATTTTTCGATGAATCACTCAGCGCATGACGAATGTTCACACGTAGGTTTTTACGAGCAGCTGTTTCTCTCTTGCCAACTATTCCAGCAACCTTTTCGCCAGCTTTTGAAACAAACGAGAGCGGAAGTGCTTCAAGAATTGTCGCCAGGGACTTAAAGAGCGCAACGCGCGACTTGTTTGACACGGTTAGCGACGCGATGCGCGACTAAGTCCTCGACGACGACGAATTGAATTCTGAAGATCTGTAAGAGGAGTGTGTTCTTGTGGTGGAGGGCTTGCGGCAACTTTCCAAACTCGCATGAAACGACCAAGCGCCGTCATAGTTGTTAGGACCAACATGAGCCACAGCACTGGAATGAAGATTGGCTTTGCGAGCAGGGCAACACCCATGAGGATCATTCGCTCTGCACGTTCCATCAGACCACCTTTTGCAGTGAGCCCCAAACTCTCAGCCTTAGAGCGCTGGTACGAGATCAAGAAGGTGGTTGTGAGGATGGCGAATGGAAGAAGGACCAATTGGCCACGGTTGTGAGCAGTTAGGTAATACGCAGCACCCATGAGCAACGCCGCATCAGAAATACGGTCAATTACAGAGTCGAAGAAGCTTCCGCGTTGACTAGCTCGGTCAGATGCTTTGGCAACGGCTCCGTCAAACATGTCATGAAAACCCGTGGCGATGAGTAGAACAATTGCGAACCAGTGATGTCCTGATCCAATGGCCCATCCAGTAGCGACGGCGAAGACAAGCCCTAAGGCTGTTAGGACATCTGGCGAGAAACCAATTTTGACGAGAACTCGTCCAATTGGCGCTGTGCCTGCATCTAAAGTTTTACGAAACTTTCCGTCGAACATTGAGCCTCCGGACCCTTAACTACAAGTGTAATGGGCTAAAAGTTGCCCATTGGACTTAAAGATTTGCATGAACTTTCTGCCACGTTGACTGCAGGGACTCAGGCAATACCTTTGTCTCTCCAATTGATGCCATGAAGTTTGTGTCGCCGTCCCAGCGTGGAAGCGCATGAGCATGAAGATGTTTAGGAATCCCCGCCCCGGCTGCGCGGCCAAGATTCATTCCAACATTCATCCCGTCAGCCGCGTACGTTTTTTCTAACGCCACAACCGCACGTCGAAGCGTTAGATAGAAATCTGCGTATTCGTCGTCGCTTAAATCGCCTAGGCCCTGTAGATGGCGAAGAGGTAGCACAAGAAGGTGACCAGATCCATAAGGGAACGCATTAAGAGTTACGAATGAGAATTCTGTTTTAAGAAGTACTCCAGATTCAGCACTCACATCCTCAGTACTTAATTTGCAGAAGACGCAGCTGGTGCTCTCCTTGGAGTTATCAATCGCTGCACTACTGCTGACGTACTCTTCTCGCCACGCCGCAGAGAAACGCTCTAAAGGCATTTAGTACGCCTCAGGTGAACCGTGACTAGCAATTTCTGCGAGCAATTTGTCGCGGAACTGTGAACGAGTCACACCACGTTCTGGATCGTTTGTTCCTCGAGCATTAACTCCAAGAGTTCCGTTAGCAACATCATCGTCACCAACCACCACAATGTAAGGAATCTTTTCTAACTTCGCACGGCGAATGCGACCACCGAGCGGTTCATTCGCTGGATCAACAATCGCACGAACGCCGTCAAGCTTGAGTGCATTAGCAACTTCGTAGGCGTAGTCATCGTGGGCGCCACTTACTCCAAGTACTCGTACTTGTTCTGGGGCAATCCACGTTGGCATGTTCCCTGCGTAGTGCTCAATCAAAATAGCCATGAAGCGTTCAACGGAACCAAATAGTGCACGGTGAATCATGATTGGACGCTGACGAGCATTATCGCTACCAATGAAGCTGGCATCGAAGCGTTGAGGTAGTTGGAAGTCGAGTTGAATTGTTGACATCTGGTGAGTGCGACCAATTGCATCGCGAGCCTGTACAGAAATCTTTGGACCATAGAACGCTCCACCAGCGTGGTCCATGACAAGTTCTAGACCAGCGGCATTAGCAACGCTCGCAAGCGTTGTTTCTGCTTCGTTCCACTCTTCATCTGTTCCAACGGCCTTGCCTTCAGGTCGTGTTGAAAGCTCAAGATAGAAGTCATTAAGTCCGAAGTCGCGAAGCAGGTCAAGTACGAACTGCAGCAAACTTGTTAATTCTTCGGTCATTTGATCACGAGTACAAAAGATGTGTGCATCGTCTTGGGTCATTCCACGAACACGAGTCAGTCCGTGCACTGCACCAGACTTTTCGTAGCGATATACCGTTCCAAATTCGAACATACGAAGTGGAAGTTCACGGTAACTACGTTGACGAGACTTAAAGATAAGTACGTGGAACGGACAGTTCATTGGCTTTAGGTAGTAACTCTGTCCATCGTCAAGTTCCATTGGTGGGTACATGCCATCAGCGAACCACTGCAAGTGGCCTGAAGTTTCAAAGAGCTCGGCCTTGGTGATGTGTGGTGAGTACACAAACTCATAGCCACCGGCCACGTGACGGCTTCGTGAATACTCTTCCATCACACGTCGCATAGTTCCACCGCGTGGGTGAAAGACCGCGAGGCCTGGCCCGAGTTCAGATGGGAATGAGAAGAGGTCTAGTTCTTGACCAAGGCGACGGTGATC
>CAIKVF010000197.1 GCA_903830745.1 uncultured Actinomycetes bacterium
AACACTAATCTTAACACTCTTTCCCTACACGACGCTCTTCCGATCTGTTGGATTCCCAACTGCGCTTGAAGGCGCACTAAAGCTAAAAGAACTCAGCTACCTGCACGCTGAAGGCTATCCAGCCGGAGAGCTCAAGCATGGCCCACTGGCTCTCATTGAACCGGGTGTGGTGGTAGTGGCAGTAACAACTGACCCGAGCATGCACGAAAAAATTCTTTCTAACCTCGCAGAAGTTAAGGCGCGAGGAGCCACGGTGGTTGCTGTTGCAACTGACGACGACGAAAAGATTGCCGCAGTTGCTGACTATGTATTCAGAGTCCCTGCAACGGAGCCAATGTTCACACCAATGGTTGACATTGTTCCACTACAAATTTTTGCCTACGCCATGGCTCGTGGACTCGGACACAATGTTGACCGTCCGCGCAACCTCGCAAAGACCGTGACGGTTGAATAATGGCTACGGTCGGCATTGGTATTGACATTGTTGACGTTCCACGTTTTGAAAAGGTTCTAGCCAGGCGTCCAAAGATTGTTGACCGTCTCTTCACTGAAGGCGAAAAACTCGATACCAAGCTTCGCCCGCAACGCCTCGCCGCGAGGTTCGCCGCTAAAGAAGCAGTCATGAAAGCGTGCGGCGTTGGTGTTGGCTCCACCGGGTGGAAGACCATTGAAGTGAAAAAGATGCGCTCAGGTGCACCAATGGTGGTGCTGCACGGAACTGCACAAGATCTTGCTGATCGTGTGGGCATAAAGAACATGCACATCACTCTCACGCACACTGACATGACCGCAGCGGCATTCGTGGTTGGTACTGACGATGCCGGTTGAGGCTGTTAATCGCGCGTCGCGCGTTGAGATTTCTCGCAGTGCTCTAGAGAACAACATTGCAACCTTGCGTGCTGTGAGTGGGGGTGCTGCGCTCGCTGGCGTTGTTAAGGCCAATGGGTACGGCGTTGGCGCTGTGCAACTGGCAACTATCTATCAAGAGAACAATGTTGCAATGTTGTGCGTTGCGGTTGTTGATGAAGGGATTGAACTTCGCAGCAACGCAGTGACCATTCCGATTCTGGTCTTTGCTGAACTTGACGAGTTCAATACAAAACTCGCTTTCGAAAACGGACTTATGCCAACAATTGGTTCTGTCGAAGGGGCAAGATTCGCAGCCACCAGTGCCAAAGAGCTTGGTGGCACGCAGCGAGTACACGTGAAGCTCGACACCGGAATGCACCGACTCGGCGTTGACCGCGAAAACCTCGATGCCGTCTTAGACGTGCTTGTTTCATCACCGAACATTGAAATCGATGGTTTCTATACGCACTTCAGCGTTGCTGATGAATCAAATTCCGACCATCGCTCGTTTACTCGTACGCAGATTGAAATTTTTAATGAAGCACAGCTGCACGTTGCGTCCAGAGGGATTGCAGTTAAGAACATTCACCTTGCCAATACTGCGGGAACTGTTGCCTTTAAGGAAGCTCACGGCACCATGGTGCGCTGTGGACTCGGACTACTTGGAGTTGCTCCACAGCTCTGGCTAGAAAGTGTCATTGGTGAGTCGGGAATGAGTCTGCAACAAGCAGTGAGCCTTCATTCAGCGGTGAGCGCTGTTCGCCGTGTTCCTGCGGGGGCTCGTCCAAGTTACGGCCGACGTCGTGAACTTGAAAAAGACTCAAACATCGCAACAATCCCTTACGGCTACGCCGATGGCTACGCACGCTCACTCTTTGCTGGTGGCGCTGAAGTACTAATTAATGCCAAGCGTTACCCCCTCGCTGGACAAATAACAATGGACCAGATAGTTATTGACTGCGGTGATGACGACGTGAAGGTTGGAGACGAAGTGGTGCTACTTG
>CAIKVF010000198.1 GCA_903830745.1 uncultured Actinomycetes bacterium
TGCACGAGCTTTAATACCTTTACTTCCATGAACACGTCAGTGCCCATAGATACAACTTTTTGCTGCAGTGTGCGGATGAGCTCTAGACCAGTGCGGTCACCAGTGTGGGCAAGTCGTGCGTAGCGGTGACCACCAAAGTCACGCTGCAAGATCTTTCCGTCTTTGGTGCGGTCAAAGAGTGCACCCCATTGTTCGAGTTCTAGAACGCGCTCTGGAGCTTCCTTCGCGTGCAGCTCTGCCATGCGGTAGTTGTTGAGGTACTTTCCTCCGCGCATGGTGTCACGGAAGTGAACCATCCAGTTGTCTTCTTCATACACGTTTCCCATGGCAGCAGCCATGCCACCTTCAGCCATAACGGTGTGTGCTTTACCGAGCAGTGACTTAGTGATGATCGCGACCTTAAGTCCGCGCTGCTTCGCTTCAATGGCTGCGCGTAGTCCAGCGCCACCGGCACCGATAATGAGGACGTCGTAGTCGTGGTGTTCGTAGTTACTCACAAATAATCCTTAGAAGAGACGGAAGTCGGTAATGGCGCCAGATGCAACGAGTCGCACAAAGACGTCAGTTAGGGCAACGAAAATAAGTGAAGCCCAAGCAAACTTCATGTGGTTTTCGTTGAGTGGAGTGATGAACTTCCACAAACGGTGACGAACTGGGTGATTCGAGAATGTCTTAAGTGATCCACCGCAAAGGTGACGACATGCGTGACAGCTCAGTGAGTAGAGCCACAGCAGTGTTGCGTTCACGGTAAGAACAATCGTTCCGAGTGTTACCCCGAAGCCAATGCCTGGCTGGTGGAATGCACGCAGTGCGTCGTAGGTGAGTAGGCAGTTGAACACGATACCGAAGTAGAAGAAGTAGCGGTGAGCGTTCTGCATAAGTAGTGGGAAACGAGTTTCACCGGTGTACTTCTTGTGACCATCTGAAACAGCACAGGCTGGTGGTGACCACCAGAACGCACGGTAGTAACTACGTCGGTAGTAGTAACAGGTGAGTCGAAACCCGAGAGGGAAAATAAGAATCAGGAATGCAGGAGACAGTGACCATCCGCTGAGTGCGAAGCCAATTTGTGATCCTTCGACGCAGCTTGATGCGAGGCACGGTGAGAAGAACGGACTAATAAGGTCACGGTGCATCATTGCGCCCACGTAATAGTTGTGGGGGTTGAATGCTGACCACGTTGAGTACACAACGAATGCAGTGAGAATCGAAACGGTGACGACTGGCTGTAGCCACCAGCGATCTTGTCGAAGTGTCTTAACAGCGGGTCCTCCACGGACTCCGCCGAGAACTACATCTGTTGAACTTTCAATAACTGCCACCACTACTCCTTGGGGGACGGTGTTGCTTTCGTTCCATACTAGGCAATTTGGATGAGACTCAAATCAGCAACCATTCAATAATCGCTTAGGTTCTACTAACTTTTGAAATGAAAAATGCCCCCGGGTTTCCCCGGGGGCATTGGTCTAAAAAATTAGTGTTTTCCGCCTCGACGGCCCTCACCAGAGCCACCCAAAACGGCCCATCCACCGAGGAAGAGGCCAGGCAACAAGAGCCAGATTCCGAACACCAGGGCGAGCACAGTGAAGAATGCGCCCATTCCTAGTACGAATGGCCAGATAGAGCTACCTGGGAACGTTCCAACAAATCCAGCACCCTCTTCTTGAGTGGCGTTGGGATTGTCTTCTGGACGATCTTTCATGCGGCGACTCCACCAGAAGTAGTAACTACCAGGCAAGAAGCAAAGCAACATTCCAGCGAACATCATTACCCCACCGGCGTTTTCAACACTCCAGCGCCAGTAGACCGCGCACATGATGCCAAAGAACGTGCCGAGTGAAAGAAGGATCTTTGATTCGGTCTTCATTAGGCGTTCGCTTCGTCGTGGTTGTGACCGTGAACGAGTGCCTTGTGCTCTGGGTGGTTGTAGTCCCAGGTAGGACGCTCAGAGCGAATCTTTGGCAGACGATAGAAGTTGTGGTGAGGTGGAGGTGAAGTAGTGAACCACTCAAGTGTGTGTCCGTCCCATGGGTTGTCACCAGCTGGGTACTTCTTCCAGCTGACAATCACGTTCACGACAAAGAGGATTGTTGAAATACCAATCAACACCGCACCGAGTGTGCTCAGTTGATTGAGAAACTGCCACTGTGGGTCGTGTGGGTAGACCGCCATGCGACGAGGCATTCCACGAAGGCCCAAGAGGTACTGAGGGAAGGTGAATACCTGTGTACCAATGAAGAGGAACCAGAACTGTGACTTACCGATTTTCTCGTTAAGCAGGTAGCCAGTCATCTTTGGACCCCAGTAGTAGAGGCCTCCCATGGCACCAAGCACAAGAGCCATCACCACTGAATGGAAGTGAGCGACGACGAAGTAGGTGTCGTGAGTGAAGAAGTCAAGCGGTGGACTTGCGAGGTAGATACCAGTGATTCCACCAATGAGGAATGTAATTACGAATCCAATGGACATCAACATTGCAGTTGAGAACCACACTTGTCCACGCCACATTGATCCAATCCAGTTGAACATCTTGATTCCGGTTGGAACGGCAATGAGCAGACTCATGGCTGAGAAGAATGGCAACAAGACAACACCTGTTGTGAACATGTGGTGAGCCCACACGCCAAGAGAAAGTGCAGCAATGGTGAGTGTTGCAAAAATCATTCCCTTGTAACCAAATGTTGGCTTCTTAGAGAACACTGGAATAATTTCTGAAACCATTCCAAAGAACGGCAGCGCCAAGATGTACACCTCAGGGTGGCCCCAGAACCAGAA
>CAIKVF010000199.1 GCA_903830745.1 uncultured Actinomycetes bacterium
AGATGAGCGCCGCAAGCTTCGCAAGCAGTGGCTCGCCGCTCGCCGTCGTCAAGCTCAGCTTTAATCTCGCTCGGTCGTAGGGACCGTAACTCGAACGAACGTTCCACCACCCTGATCTTGGGGAACTGACGTCATCTCTATTGAACCATGTAATTGTGCACGCACTAAGTCACGCACAATTGAGAGTCCCAGACTCGTTGGCACATCCAAAGTGAAATCGGCTCCGAGTCCTCGACCATTATCACGAATTTCAGCAACCGCGTTCGCACCGTCAATAAATAGGTGCAGTGTCACAATGCCTGAAACGTCCTCATTAGGACCAAATTCAGTGAACGCGTGCTCCACAGCATTGGTGAGTAACTCTGCAAGTGCCACTGCGAGTGGTGTTGCGAGGTCAGTGGGGAGAGTTCCAAGTTCACCGTTGACGACAATTTCGACTGGGTGGAACGCGAGGGCGGTGTCTTCGACCAGCAAAACAATTGAGCGAACAATTTCGTCAAAGACCACTTCTTCGCCTGGTTCACGAGAAAGCACTTCGTGCACTACAGCAATTGAGCGAACACGTCGCTCGGCTTCGTGAAGGGCAACTCGAGTTTCGTCACTTTCGGTGCGTCTGGCTTGGAGGCGAAGTAGAGAAGAAATGGTCTGCAGGTTGTTCTTCACACGGTGGTGGACTTCTCTTACTGCTGCTTCTTTATTAAGCACCACACGGTTCAGTTGACGAAGATCTGAAACATCTCGAACCAGTGTCATCACGCCAGTAACTGTCCCGTGATCGAGCAGCGGAATACTGTGCAGCACAATTGCAATGTCGTGACCACGGTCAATTTCTTCTAGTGCAGGAATTGCGTGTTCGAGTGAGCGCTCAAGTGCTCTTGCCTTAAGGCCAAGTTCACGAAGGGTGCGACCTTCCACTGATGCATAGACCCCGAGTCGGTGAAGCGCATTCGTGGCATTAGGTGTTGCGAACTCTAAGCGACCTTCGCCGTCAACCAAGATGATTCCGTCTCCAATACGTGGCATGCCAGCACCAGCAACGTCTTCTTCTCTAAATGGGAATGCCCCGTCTGCCACCATGTCGCAAAGTCGTTCGAAAATTGAAAGATACGCCTGCTCATACAGCGACGCTGGACCACGAAGTGGACCCTGCAAGCGTTGTAAGACTCCAACAACTTGTCCACCGTGGCGAACTGGGATGCACCAGACAGGGATCTGGTCGTCAAAGCCATCGAGCGAAACTTCTCCAACAACTCGCGTGCCACTTTCAAAGGCGAGCTGTACGAGTGGCACGTCGCCTGCTGCGCGCTTTCGCCCAAGGAGGTCGTCACCTATAAGTGTTGAGCGGTTGTTTGGTCGCATCTGACCAAGGACTACATATTCGTCAGCACTGGACTTTGGATCAATAACTTTCGTGAAGAGCAACATGTCAGAGAACGAAAGGTCAGAAAGTAGCGACCATGAAGCAGTTAAGCGAAGTAGGTGATCAACAGTCGCCTCTGGAAGAGTGGTGTGCAGTCCTGCAAGTTCAGCGAGCGTGGCCATTACATAGACCTGAGCGGAACCATGGTGCGACTGCGACCTTCATAACTTGCGAGTTCGTGAATCCCTCGAGCTTCAAGCAACGTTGCTAGGTCGCCTGCGCGAGCACTCACTTTTTCTAAACGGTGAGCATCGCTCGCGGTTGTAAAGGTGACGCCCTGGGCGACGAGGCGGTCAAGAAGTCCTTCTGCTGGGTACTGCTCGCCTACTGGCTTAAACCATCCAGCTGATGAGAGTTCCACCGAGATGTCCGCTTTACCGGCAGCGTTGGCCATCATGTCCCAGTAGGGCGCTGGGTTAGGAGCGTAGAAGCCGGCGACCTTTACGAGGTCAATGTGCGCGAGTACGTCAACTGCTTTTGTAGCGCTCAACTCTTCGATTGCACGTGAGTACTCAAGCCAGCACGCGTCGATGTCTCGCACGTCCCATTCGTGCATGTTGACGGGGTTATCAATGTCGTCAAACTCCCACGTCCCCATCCAGTGCACTGAACCAATCAGCACGTCGAAGGGATACTGCGACAAGAGACTTGTTACTTCGTCCATCTTTCCGCGGTAGTAATCAACTTCGAGACCAATCTTTACTGGCAGCCCTTCGTCCTTCGCTTTTTGCGCGAGCTCGACATACTGCTCGAGAGAATTGCGTGAGTGCCAGTCGAAATACTTCGCCATTTCTTTTGACGTTGGCTCATGTCCTGATTTTTCCCAGAACGGACCAACGACGTTCATCACGTCGACAAATCGGTTCGAGTGTTCAGTTAGTGCGAGTTCGTTAACACCTTCAGTTGCTGCCTGCTCGCAGTAGTCAGCAATCTGATCCAGTTGGAACGAGACCGAAGACTCCGAGTGCGGCCAGAGGTGAAGGTGGTAGTCGAGCACGTGTCGCTAGATCAGGCCGTGCCGAAACCAACGACGCGCTCAGTGACGCCGCTACCGATTTCTACGTAGGCAATTCGTTCTGCAGGTACACCAACGCGGCGTCCCTTTTTGTCTGTGAGCCACAAGACCTTGTCGGTACCAATGATGGCTTCGACCTCTTTAATAACGTCTTTTTGCTTCATCTCTTCAGGAAGAGAGAGTTCGAGTTCCTTCATGGACTGAACAATGCCAATACGAATATCCATTACTGCTCCTAAGCAAATAGCCGACTTTCACCATGTTACGGCTCTGGGGCAAGATAGAGGTCGTGAGTATTGAAAATGCCAGTGAGCGCAACAAGAGATGGGCCGCCACCATGGAGGGCTACGAGGGCTCGAGGGACGACGTAACCGTTGCCCACCAGGACTCAAGTGCCACCATTGATCACACCAGCTCTGGGATTGGCGCCACTCGAAGTGAACGTGAAGAACGTCTCGACGCATTGCTCGTTACTGGAGCGACCCGCGCCTACGGTGCAGGGAACCGAGTCCGCGCTGAAGAAGCCGACGAATTTAGAACACCCTTCGAGCGTGACCGCGACCGCATCTTGCACTCAGCAGCGTTTCGACGTTTAGCGGGAAAAACTCAAGTGTTCGTATTCCCAGATGACCACATGCGCACTCGCCTCACTCACGCTCTCGAAGTTGCACAAGTTGCAACTGGTGTTGCTCGAGCCGTTGGCCTCAACGTTGCACTCGCTGAAGCAATTGCAATTGGACACGACTGTGGACATGGTCCTGGTGGTCACGCCAGTGAAGAAGCACTCGATCCTTACGTTGATGGAGGATTCGATCACGCAACATGGGGCGCGAATGTTTCGCTACTCCCACTCAATCTCTGCATTGAAACCTTGGACGGTATTAGAAACCACTCGTGGTCAAGACCTGCTCCCATGACGCCAGAAGGTGAAGTCGTTAGCTGGGCAGACCGCATTGCCTACGTGTGTCACGACTTCGAAGACGCTGTGTCAGCTGGAATCATTACCAGGCATGAGCTCCCGAAGATTGTTCGAGAGCGCTGTGGCGACAATCGACACAAGCAACTCGGCAGCTTCATTAACGCCATGATTAAGACAATTAGAGAAACTGGCGTCATTGGCATGGACGGACCAACCGCTGAAGCACTCGCCGCGTTTAGAACCTTTAACTACGAGACCATTTATCTTCGTGGACCGTCGCGTGAACAAGCCCAAGCGGTTGTTTCAATGCTTCGCGCACTTGTAGAGAACTACGTAAAGAATCCACTTCTTATTCCAAGCATTGCTGAAAAGAAGGGCGAAGCCAGTGAGCAAGAGATTCTGCACGAAGCAGTTTCTTATGTTGCAGGAATGACTGACCGCTTTGCTTGTCGCAGTGCGGTGGCGTTACTTGACTGGCCTGAGAGCAAGCTCCCAAGCGGTATTGATCGTTAGGACTTAGCGGCCTTCATAAGGTCAATGCCCGGTGTGTCGCCACCCTGCATCCACACAAGTCGCTGTTCGGTTGTGCGAATTGCTGAGCGCATGTGAGGCAAGATCCAGAACTTGTTATTGATGATTGCGTCTTCGACCATCTCACCAATGATGCTTGGGTCAATGCCACTGTTTACTGCTTCAGCGGCGATGCCCTGCACGGCCTTAGCCATTGGGTTCTCAGCAAAGCTTGCGAGTTCCTTTGGAAGGTTGCGACCTGATTCGTGAATACGAGTCTTAACGAATCCTGGGCAAAGAAGTGATGCGTGAACATCTTTTCCAGTGAAGGCAAGTTCGTGGTACAGAACTTCAGTCATGCCTACAACGGCGAACTTACTTGCGCAGTACGAACCCATCCCTGGAACTCCACCGAGTCCAGCGAGTGATCCGGTGTTGATTACGTGTCCTTCGTTCTGATCGAGGAACATTGGAACGAATGCGTTGATGCCGTTCACTACGCCATCGACGTTGATGTCCATGACCCAGTCCCACATTTTCTTGTCAGTGCCAATAAGTGGTCCGCCGCCAACGCCAGCGTTGTTAAAGATGATGTGTGCGGTGCCAAAGGCCTTTACCGCTTCGTCACGAAGACGGTTTACGTCGTCTGCACTTCGAACATCGATGTTTACACCAATGACGTTCACGCTGTTGCCCTTGAACTCTGCAACAACTTCGTCGAGTGGTCCTTGTTCAATGTCACCAAGTACGAGGTTTACGCCCGCCTTTGCTAACTGCTTTGCAGTAGCGAGTCCGAGGCCGCTTGCGCCTCCAGTAATGACCGCAGTCTTTCCCTGTAGTTCCATGATTCCCCCTAGTTACTTAAACAAGTTTCAGTTCTTGACGATAGACCCTGGCTGGACCCTGCTTCGCTACCGTCTGCGCCAAAGCAGTAAATGCCTTGGCAACGTCGCTATCTGGGTCACTGATCATCACTGGAAGCCCAGTGTCGCCACCGTTTCGAAGCTTCGTCTCGAGTGGGATCTGGCCAAGTAGCGCAATGCCAAGTTCGTCGGCGAGTTGCTTTCCACCACCAGATCCAAAGATCTCGTATTTCTTGCCATCATCACCAATGAAGTAACTCATGTTCTCAATGACGCCTCGAACGGCGAGCTTGATTTTGCGAGCGGCATAAGCAGAACGCTGTGCCACACGCTGAGCTGCAGCTTGTGGTGTTGTGACAACGTACATCTCAATGCGAGGAAGTACTTCAGAAAGCGTGAGTGCAACGTCACCAGTTCCTGGTGGCATGTCAATGAGAAGAAAGTCCGGCTCGTCCCACCATGCTTCGGTGACGAGTTGCTCGATGGCCTTGTGCAACATTGGACCACGCCAAATAACTGGCTGTTCGTCTGGAACGAAGTAGCCCATTGAAACGCAGCGCACACCGTGCACCAATGTTGGAATAACAGTGTCACCAAGAATGATTGGGTCATTTGTTGCCCCGAGCATCTTTGGAAGTGAGAAACCGTACACGTCAGCGTCAAGAACACCAACGTGAAATCCGGCCTGCGAAAGTGCAATGGCCAAGTTGACGGTGACGGAAGATTTTCCTACGCCACCCTTACCGGAAGAAATTCCAAGTACTCGTGTACGAGAAAGCTTGTCCAAGAACTTTGGCTTAGCGTCTGCGCCGTGGTCGTGAAGACCGGGTCCCGCTGGCGCCTGCATGGCACCACGAAGAAAGTTACGAAGACCGAATCGCTCTTCGTCATTCATGGAGCGAACAACAATGCTCGCTCCTGGACTAATGCTTCTGATTCGCTCTTCTAAGACATCGAGGTTCGGCCACTGGGTAACTGGAAGCACGAGTTCGACTCGAACTGCTCCATTTACTTCACCAATAGCGCCAAGAAAGCCGAGTTCTTCGAGGGTGCGGACAAGTTGCGGTTCAACAAGTGCACCGATTTCACTGCGGAGTTGGGGGCTGAGCGTCAAGGGGGTCCTTTAGTAGTCCTCAGAGGTTACCGTCGGAGTTCGCCGCTTCGCACCTAGACTTTTAAACGTGACTAATTCGCCACTAGATAACGAACTTTTCACCGCCACGGTAACGAGCCTCACACACTCTTTCGGTGACAACACCCGTCGAAAGATCTACCTCTTCTTGCGCGATAACCCGGGCGCAACCGCCGCTGACCTGGCCCTTCACTGTGACGTCCACGCCAACGTTGTTCGCCACCACCTCGAACGCCTCAGCGAAGCTGGATACGTCACCTTTGACAATGTTCGAAAGACCACTGTTGGAAGACCTTCTAAGGGATACCGCGTGGTTGACGAGAACTTCGTCATGGACGGATCAGTTCGCCGTGACGCACTTCTTGTTGCTCTTCTCGAAATGGCGCTTGAGCGCCTTGGTCCTGACGCTGCAGAACAAATGGCGCACGATGTAGGTGTTCAGTATGGACGCACACTCGGTTCTTCAGTTATGCCAACTGAATCAACTCGTACAGTTAAAAACGCCATGGAATCAATCGCAGGTATTCTCACCGCACACGGCTTTGACGCTCACACCGAAGAAAAAGGATCCTCACAGTCTGTTGTTTCAGACAACTGTCCTTTTGGCGCAGCAGCAACACAACACCCTGTGCTCTGTGCAGTTGACCGTGGACTTATTTCTGGAATGCTCGAAGGCCTTGGTGCCAAGTCAACTCGAGTAACCCTTACGTCACGCGCACGCGGTGACGACACGTGTCGAGTTACGGCGTAATCAACTTCATCAGTCGATATGAACAACTCGACTGAAAAGGTTTCTCTAAGTGTCATTGCAAAAGAGTGGCTCCGGCTCGGTATAACTGGCTTTGGTGGACCGCCTGCGCACATTGCACTACTTAGGAAACTATGCGTCGAAAAAAATAAGTGGATTGAATCGACTGAATTCGAAGATGCCGTCGCAACAACAAACTTGCTACCGGGTCCGGCATCAACACAGCTCGCGATATTTTGCGCTTGGAAGCTGCGTGAGGTTCGAGGCGCGCTCCTTGGTGGGCTCTGCTTTATTGCACCAGGACTAGTTATCATCATTGCCCTAGCAGCACTATTTCTTGCCAAGCACCCCATGAACTGGGTACTCGGTGCAGCTGGTGGAGCTGGTGCTGGAGTTGCGGTGGTGGCACTCAATGCTGCGTATCAGCTGGTTCCCGGGAGCTGGCAGCGATTCACCTCAACACAGCGGGCACGTTGGTTCGTTTATGCAATCCTCGGAGTACTTTGCACCAACTTCTTACCTGCATTTGTTGTACTTGTCCTACTGGCGTGTGGGCTCTTTGAAGTACTGCTTCGCGCTTCAGATCAACGGCTGGGGCTGATGGGACCACTCGCTCTTGGACACGGTGCAGCACTTACTGGAATGGGCGCCGTGTGCTGGGTCGCATTGAAAGTAGGAGCACTTTCATATGGTGGTGGTTTTGTGATTATTCCACTCATGCAACATGACGTTGTCTCTACATATCACTGGATGACTAACGCACAATTTCTTAATGCAGTTGCTCTTGGACAAATAACTCCAGGGCCAGTTGTTCAGACTGTGGCCGTTGTTGGTTACAGCGCTCGTGGGCTAACGGGAGCGTTGCTTGCCGCATTTATTGCATTCGCTCCTTCGTTTATCTTTGTGCTGATCGGTGCACCACGATTCGAAAAAATCAGAACAAACAAGAATGTTGCGTCTTTCTTTGCTGGAGCAGGGACTGCAGTGCTCGGAGCAATTGCTGGTGCCTCAGTGCCACTCACGCGTGCACTTCATCATGGCTGGCAGATACCACTACTTCTCTTGATGTTCGTTTGGGTGTTCTTGCTTCGAAAGGGAGTCGTTAGCGGACTACTAATTTGCGGCGCTGTTGGTATCGCGCTCAGCTTTTTAGGGCTCAGCGTCTAATTAGGGCGTAATACCAAGTTGCTTTAAGAATGGTGTGGCAACCGCCAACTGACCGGCTGACGGCTTCAAAGCCAAAAACTGTTTGAACAGTTGCGTAGAAATTTTTGACTCACCGTGTGAAGAAGCAATGATTGCTGAATAGAGAACTGTTGCTGGATTATTTGGGGCAAGCACATAGGCATCAGAAACGAGTCTTGAACCCTTGTTAACCAGCTCCGCATTCTTAGAAGCAGTTCCCGCACTGAAGTCGAGCCAGCCTGACTGCGTAAGCGCAGTTACATTTTTTGCATCAATCGCGAGCACTCGACTGTAGGCATCAAGTGCTGTTGCGTACTGACCATTGGCAACGTCAGCTTCGGCTTCACCGAGTAATTGTTGAATCTTGGCGTTATGGCCAAGCTGCACTGATCCAGTGATTGACGATCCTTGCTGGCGAGGTGCGAGCGCTGACCACAAGATACCGGCGAGCGCAAGCGAAAAGGCCGTTATGGCAACAACGAGCCAGCGCTTTTTTCTGATTCTTCGAACAGGCACTTTTGGTGCAGGCGCTACGAGTGAGCCTATTTTGTCACTGGCTAGGACGATTGCCGTTTCTTCACGAGAAACAATTGCTTCGTAGCGTTCCTTCGTAAGCTCACCAGATTCAAATTCACGTTTCGCGTCACCCAGAGATGCTTCGCGCAGGGCTATCTCATCTCGAAGCTGTTGCTCTTCACGGTTCACTGAGTTCTCTTCCTAAGACGAAGCCCCACTACAACTACAACGAGAACAACGCCGAGTGGTGCCAGCCACAAAATAGCCCCAATGCCCGATGTTGAGGGGCTGAGCAGTATTTGCGTTCCATACGTATTCTCTAATGAAGTAAGAATTTGGTTATCAGACTTTCCCCTGTGCACGTCAGTAGAAATTTGATTACGAACTGCAATTGCAGAGGTGGAGTTACTTATTGCAACTGACAGGTCTTCACACGAAGGACACTTCACAAGTGTCTCGAGGTGTGCAATTCGTGACGAACTCGTTGATGCACTTGGAGCACTTGCGAAAGACAAGGCCAGAACAACTACACACGCCGCTAGCCATGTCCAAAATGACTTCAGAATCTTCATCCGCGGATCCTCTTAACAACGTCATTTAGTTGCTTTGTAGAAACAGGGCCAATAAGTGTCGCTGCTACCTGACCCTTGGCGTTTAGAACAAATGTCGTTGGAGGTGACGTGACACCATAGTTATTGGCAATGAGACCACCGGGGTCAACTATTGATGGGTAGAGGTCACCGTACTTAGAAGAGAACGATGCAGCAGAACTGACTGCGTCATTAAAGACCACACCAACCACCTGAACGTGATTATTTCTTTGCTGCCAAGCAAACGTAGAAATGTTTGGTGACTCCACTTGGCAAGGGATGCACCATGAAGACCAGAAGTTGATAACAACAATGTCGCCACGGTATTTGAGAAGTGAAAACTGACCAGCGTGTGTAGCAGTCTTTAATTCTTCACCAGAAAATGTCGGCGCCATTTTTCCAAGTAGTGGGCTCCTAACACTGGTCGCATCGTTAACAGCGTGACGAGTGCCCAGAAACACTGAGAAGGCAACTACAACTACTAGTAGCGCTGTGCTGGAAATGGCAACTGTGCGTCTCAACTCGAAACCTCATCGTTGTGCCTGCGACGTAGGAACGAAAGGATGCTTCCAAGCCCCACTATGAGACCACCGATCCAGAGCCACGCAATGAGTGGCTCTACGGTGATGCCAAGAACCACTGACCCGGCAGGAAGATTGTTCTGCACCTGAGCACCCGAAGTTTGTCCGTTACCGCCAACAGCGTCAAATGTGACGTACACGTCTCGAAGCAAACTTGAATCAATTGCGGGTGTTCCAACGGCCTGGGTAGAACGCCCGTTGTACGTAGTAATCGCTGGTTTTACTTCGTGGTGCCCTATTAACACAATGAGCTGGGTCGAAGTTCGAAGCGAGTCTTTAAGGGTGTGAAGTCCGAAGTACTTAACGTACTCTCCACTCACAATGGTGCTCTGTCCCGGACTAAGTGTGACTTCACTTCGAGTTGTGTACGAGGTGGATGTAACAATACCGAGTGCCAAAATGACTATGCCAATGTGAGCCACCATGCCACCGAGCGTTGGAGCACGAAGAAATGACCAGGTATTTGCGCGTCGCGTCGCTGTGACAATGATTGAGCGAATCATGCGAAGTGCTGAACCTGCAGCTGCAGTGCCAAGGAAGTAAGCGAGTAATACTGCGGGCTTTCGTACATTAAATGCAATCAGTAGTGAAACAACCAGTACTGCACTCCAGGCGCTGAAACGAATACGAGTCCACAGAACTGCCTTATCAACTGTGCGCCAGCTCACCAGTGGAGCAAGAGACATGAGAAATAACAAGACAATGCTCATAGGAGCCGCAATGGTCGCGAAGTACGGCGTTCCTACTGTTACTTGCCCACCGTTGATTGCTTGATACAGCAACGGGAAGATGGTGCCGAGCAGCACCACAATCGCAAATCCCACGAATAAAACATTGTTCGCAATGAAAAGTCCTTCGCGCGAGAGAGGGTGATCAACGCCAACTGGGGAACGCAGTCTGTCTCCTCGCCACGCAATAAGGCCGAGTCCAACACCAAGACAGACAATGAAAAAACCAATGAGCAGTGGGCCGAGGGTGCTTGATGAGAATGCGTGCAC
>CAIKVF010000200.1 GCA_903830745.1 uncultured Actinomycetes bacterium
AGTTGCTCGTCGACTACTCGACACCGTTAACTAGTTATTCGTCAATAGTGAATGGAGCATGAACAGCTCCAAGCGTGATGCCTGCTGAGTGCGCATCTGGATTTTCGCCTCGAGCAATTTGTGCTTTGGTCGCTGCGTTCTCCCAGCGTTCTTCCACCTTGCCGTATTTCCAGTAAAGAAGTGCGACGGCCCAGACAACTACAAAAATTCCAACAATGGTAAGCCCAGCTCCATTGATGTTGAAGCTTGCGGAGTAATTCCAAATGCCACCGTGCAAATTGAATTGCCCTTGAATAACCTGCAAGATCTCTAACGTTCCAATGTAGAACGCAACAAAAACGCTGAGTCCAGTAATGGCAATGTTGTAATAGACCTTTCTGATTGGCTTTGAAAAAGCCCATCCGTAGGCAAAGTTCATGAACGATCCGTCAATGGTGTCGAGAAGACTCATGCCAGCGGCGAACAGAATTGGTAACGACAAAATTGCGTAGAACGGAAGCCCTGCGGCGACTGATGTTCCAGCTAATACGAGGAACGCAATTTCTGAAGCTGTGTCAAAACCCAGTCCAAACAGAATTCCCAGTGGATACATCTTCCAAGGCGTGTCAATTGAACGTGCGATTGGGCCAAAGAATCGCATCATGAAACCACGAGCGTTCAAGTGCTTTTCTAATTCAGCGTCGTTAAAGCGACCTTGTCGCATCTGCACGAATAAGCGAACAATTCCCACCAAGACCACGAGGTTTAGCGTTGCAATTATGTAGAGAAAGCCTCCAGAAACAATTGTTCCTATAAGCCCTCCGTAGTGGTGGAGTCCAGAGTTTGAATTGCGTACCTGAGCACCGAGCGACCTTGCACCAAGTCCGAGCAGCACAGTAAGCGTGAACACCACGCTGGAGTGACCTAGTGAGAAGAAGAAACCAACTGACATTGGTCGTTTGCCTTCGCTCATAAATTTACGTGTGGTGTTATCAATTGCCGCAATGTGGTCAGCGTCGAATGCGTGACGCATTCCTAACGTGTATGCGAGCACTCCCGTTCCAACACCGAGCATCTGGCCAGAGCCAACGTTGTAGTGCTTGCTCGAAGCGTAAAAAAGAATTCCCCAACCAACAATGTGGAGCAGAGCAATGAAGCCAAACATTGAGTACATCGAGCGCCATTCGCCTGGCGAGAATGATGCGCGGACGCGTTGGGTCAAACTCGAATCATGAGTTGTGACGGTGGCCATTTCCCCACCTTAAATGCCTAAAATCCCGACCATTTCAGTCGGTATTCAGATTATTTAGGGCTGCGCTTCATTCCTGAACGCTCACCACGAGTAACAAATGACTGGGCAATCTTTGCTGATGCCTCATCAATCATCTCGTCACCCATCATGAGTGCGCCAGTTCCGTCTTGCTCAGTTGCAACCTTGTAGATGTCGAGGATGTCAAAAGACTTGTCGAACATGTCTTGGCTTGGTGAGTAGACCTCATTGAGCACAAGGGCTTGGTCTGGTGTTAAAGCCCATTTTCCGTCGTAGCCATAAGACGCACTAACGCCTGCGGCGAGACGAAGTGCATCAAGGTCACGAACCTTAAGGAAAGGACCGTCAATGACGTGAAGTCCATTCGCACGTCCCGCCATCAGAATCTTGGCGAACACGTAGCTGAATGGATTCGAAGGCTGTGCGGTGTGAATTGTTTCGTCAATGGTGGTGACGGGCATGCCAATTGAGGCGGCGAAGTCTGCCGGGCCAAAGACAATGGATTCAATGCGAGGTGAAGCTGCGCAGATCTCTTCAACGTTGATAAGTCCCTGCGCTGTTTCAATCTGACACTCAAGGCCAATGTGACCAACAGGGAGCCCGGAGTTCTTTTCAACCTGCGTAAGGAGCAAGTCCATTG
>CAIKVF010000201.1 GCA_903830745.1 uncultured Actinomycetes bacterium
ACTGGTTTCTGTAGAAGAAATTCCCGGTGGCGCACAGGTAACAATGGATGTTGTCATCGAAATCAAGGATGCGCCTAAGCCTGCCTGCTTTGCACAAGTTGTAACTCGTTACTACACATGATCAGTGATCGATAGTTCACTCCCCCAAGGTGAAGAAAAGACACGTCAGGTACGTGCCATGTTCGACACGATTGCTTCTCGTTATGAGTTCGTAAATAAGCTCATGACGTTTGGGCTTGATGTGCGCTGGAGACGTAGGGCTGTTTCAGATCTTCGACTTGCCAAAAAAAGTGTTGTCCTAGACATCGCTGCTGGAACTGGTGACTTCACGAGAGAACTAACGAAACAGGGGCATAAAGCTGTTGCAACTGATTTGAGCTTCGGGATGCTAGATGCTGGAAGGAAAATGACTGACCGTGTACAAGCCGATGCATCAAAGCTTCCATTTCGTAGTGCCAGTTTTGATGGAGTGACGTGTGGATACGCTCTTCGAAACTTCACTGACCTAGCCGGAACATTCGATGAGATGGCTCGAGTTCTTCGACCAGGAGGACGACTATCAATTCTTGAGATTGCTGAACCAGAATCTGGACTGCTTCGAACTGGATTTAAGATTTGGTTTAGAAAGGTTGTTCCATTCATTGGATCAATCGTTTCTGATCGCAAGGCATACCAGTACCTCCCAAAATCGACTGCATACCTTCCCACAGCTCCTGAAATCGTGAAGATGCTCAATGCATCAGGTTTTAGTGCCGTGAATCACCGAAAGGTCATGGGCGGTCTCAGTCAGCAATTTATTGCTACGAGGGCTCAGTGAAATTCGTTAGAGAAGTAATCCCCACGCAAGACCTAGAAGCACTTCGTGCACTTGGTGCTCGAGACGGTTGGTTAATAGAGAACTCAGAGGTAATCCGAATTGGATTTGGCAAAGTTGCTGACCAGATCGAACTCGCTGGCGGGTTAGAACCTGATTTTGCAGCTACCGACAAACTTCGCTCTCACGAACTATCCGGAGTCACTGGACCATCTGGAACAGGGATTGTTGCGTTTGGATCGCTTGCGTTTGACCGTACGGCGCCTGGTCATTTAGACATTCCTGAATTCTCAATTACTCAAAACGCCAGCGGAGAAGCATGGTTGTCGAGACTTGAATCTTCGACAAACTGGCAAGAACACATTTCATCAGTGCTCGCCCCTACGCAGGAGACTCAGAGCTTGCGGTCAATAAGTTTTCTTCCAACACCCGAGGAATACGCACACAATGTTGCACTCGCAGTTGAAATTCTCCGCAGGAAAGAAATTGTGAAAGTAGTACTCGCTAGGTCAGTAAGCGGAACTGTTCCAGAGACCCTTGATCCAGCAGCAATAATTTCGCGACTTAAAGTACGTGAACCAATCTGCACCCTTTACAGCCTTCCTATTGAAGACGGACGCAGGTTTGTAGGTGCAAGCCCAGAACTTCTACTCAGAAGGACTGGTGCCAATGTGCTTTGCCATCCACTCGCTGGAACAATTGCTCTTCCTCCAAATGTTCAGCCAGATGATTATCAAAATTGGCTTCTTGGAAGTACTAAGAATTTGCATGAACATGAAGTGCCAGTGAACGAAATTGTTACCGCACTAGCAACTGTTTATGAAAATGTTGAAGCTGACGCCACTCCATCAATTGTCACCCTTCGAACGCTGGCTCACCTCGGAACATGGATTAAAGCGAGTGTTGAACACGAAGTTGATTCGCCAGATGCTCTCGAAGTACTGAGAATCCTTCACCCGACAGCAGCGGTCGGAGGCATCCCACGCAAGGACTCATACGATCTAATCCAAAAACTAGAAGATCACGACCGAGGTCACTACGCAGGTCCCGTTGGATGGGTTGATGCAAGAGGTGACGGCGAATGGTGGATTGGAATCAGAGGCATTTTGCTGCACGAAAATACATTCGAAGCCTGGGCTGGTGCTGGAATTGTTAGCGAATCAGATCCAACCGCCGAACGAGAAGAAACTAGAGCAAAACTCGCAAGCGTTCTCTCGTCAGTTTTGGTTGACAGCGTTCAGTGAGCTTGAACTCCAAATGGTCGACCTATCGCCCATTTGGTAACTAGAAGTAACGCTTCAATAACAATTGAACTCGACATTTTTGATTCACCAAGCTCACGATCAATAAACGAAATAGGAACTTCGATGATCGATGCTCCGCCACGTCGAGCACGGTATGTCATTTCAATCTGAAAACCATAACCATCGGCGCTCACAGTTTCATAATCAATTTTTTCTAGTCCTAATTTTGAATACACGCGGTACCCAGCAGTTGAGTCCTTGACATGAAGACCAAGCATGATTGATGCGTACTGATTACCACCACGAGATAGCAGTCGACGAGAAAGTTTCCAATTAGGAATGTGTCCACCCTCAACGTAGCGTGAGCCAATCACCACATCATGTGTCTCAGCCGCCCTTAACAACAGTGGCAAAACTTTCGGGTCATGCGAGAAGTCGCAATCAATTTCGACGAAGTGATCGAAGCCTTTGTTGAGACCATGCTTGAACCCAGCGCGATACGCCCCTCCGAGTCCGCTCTTCGTAGATCGACGTAGAACTTCAATTTGACCGAGTTCAGCACCAATTTCTTCAGCACGACTTGCAGTTCCGTCGGGACTACCGTCATCTACAACCAAGATGTGCTCATTCGGCACAGACTCTCTGATGGCACGAAGCATTGGCTCGATATTGAGAATTTCGTTGTATGTCGGTAAAACGACCAATGTTCGCACCTCAAAATCATAGTTCGGCGACCTAGACTTCTCATAAAGACTTCATATGAATACTCTTATGAAAACTTGCCAAACATGACAGAGAAAAAAACTAAGAAGCGCACCCCGATGCCGCGAGAGCTACGGATCATTCTCAGCGCAGGATGCTTGGTCTTCGTTTTTGAGTATTTAGTACTCCCACAGTTCGC
>CAIKVF010000202.1 GCA_903830745.1 uncultured Actinomycetes bacterium
CCACTAATCTTAACACTCTGTCCCTACACGACGCTCTTCCGATCTCTTTAACATTTCGCCACCACCAAATTGTGCTGAGCGCAAGTGCTCCAGAAACTACGGCGCCAATAGTAAAGGGGAAAGACTCGTTGATGCTGAAGAAATACCCCGATACTGCTGCACTCAGCGCCAGCGCACCTGTATTTGCAGTTGCATTCAACCCTTGACGTCGACTCATTTCACGGTGTTCTGAACCTTCAGACATAAGTGAAGAAATTGATGGCACCGAAAGTGACGCACCAATTGATTCAAATGCGCCCAAAATCACCATCATGTGAGGGTTATGAATGTGTGGATAAAGAGCTAAGAATGCAGCTCCATTAACTAGACCAAGTGTTCCAACAACTCGCCGGTTGGCATTGTCCGCAAGCCATCCACCGAACCCGCTGAGTAGGACCCAGGGCAAGCAGAAGAAGGTCCAACTAAGTCGAATGTCAAGAGTGGTTGCATGATGTGTCTTCATGAGCAGTGACCAACAGGTTTCATACACGCCAATGAGAACACCAGTTCCCGCTGCCGCAATAAACGCTCCAATTAGTTGTTGGCTCCAACGTAACTTCGGAAGTGGTGAAGGATCGTACGCCTTGTCGCCAAGGTTTGTGCGAAATGTTTGCGTTGCGGCGAGTAGTGAAACAACACCGGATGCAAAGAACGCCCATCCGAGTGCTCGAACTGACACCAGCGCTCCAGCCACTGGACCGAAGGCCATTCCACCAAGTTGTGCGGCAATAATTCGAGAGATTGCACTTCCTCTCTCGGTTTCATCAAAAAGCGCCGAAACTGCTGACATGGAAGCAACTTCAATGGCACCAGCTGATACACCCTGAAAGATTCGAGTGATGATGAACCAAGGAGCATTTACGGGGAATAGATAGGTCATGCTGGCAAGTCCATAGACCACAAGGCCAATAATCATTATTGGTCGACGACCATGCTTGTCGGCGTAGCGTCCAGTTAGAAACTGGCTCGCTAGCCCAGCAATAGAAAAAGCCGCCATGATGTAGCCAACAATTGTTGGGGTACCTCCTCGGTTCTCTAAGAACAAAGGTAAGAGTGGAAGTCCTAAAGTCGCACCCATCCACTGCACCGCGACAATGAATGTCAAGCGGTTCAGCGTTTGCTTTGGGGTGGTTGTTGACATACCTCTACGTTACTGGGGAAGTCTAAGTTTTACTTGAAGAAATTGTCACATTACAACGTGCGACATTCCACCAAAATCATCACGCCTAGCAGCAGGTAGACCCAAGGAATTAATTCAGGGGCTCGCTTGTTGCCCCACGCAACTACACGTGGACGCTGCGTAAGTGTTTGCGCCGTAGCAACAAAAATGAGCTCCCAGAAAATGAAGACGCCCGCTGAGATCAATGTTTTAGTGTTGTCGCTTGCTCTTAGAAGTGGTGTCCATACAGCTATATTGTCGCCACCGATTGCAAACGTCATCAGAAATGTAGTTATTGCTCCACGCTTGTAGATCTTTCGAGGTTCCTTATTGCGTGACTGCCAGGCATGGAATGCGAAGTACCAAGGAACAAAAGCTAAAACTCCAATTGCTCGCGTCGGGATGGTCTGGAGAAAATCTCCTAGAACTGCAGCAACAAGAATCAACGAAATGATTCCTAATATTTGTGAATTTCGAACTCGCTTTATTTTCTTTGGTTCAGTTACAAGCAACTGTGCTGCGTAGGCAAAGTAGTTGTCAAACATTGTCCCGATAAATGCGACGCTGGCAATGGCTGCATCAAGAACGAAGGTATTCATACGTATGACCTTAGTTAACGGAAAATGAGCTGTAAATCCTCAGTAGTAGAATTCTTGAATGGTTCGCTTTGTACTCCCTCCAACCCAGCAACAGCTGGAAGCTGCCCGTCGCGTTATTGCAGATCATCTCGTCCCAACACCCACGGTTCAACTTTCTCTTCGAGGCCGACAAACGTACGTAAAAATGGAAGGCCTGCAGCCAACTGGTGCGTTTAAGGTCCGTGGGGCACTTGCGGCGGTGGACGCCTCGAAACGCAATGACCCAACTGGTGCAGTTATCACATCGTCTGCAGGAAACCATGGACTCGGAATTGCATACGCGTCACACGCGCTTGGCGTTCGCGCAACAGTAGTGGTGCCAAAGAATGCATCAGAAGCAAAAGTTAAGAAGTTAAAAAAGTTTGACATTGAACTTATTCAATTCGGCTCTTCATACGATGATGCCCAAGAGCACGCACTCGAGCTCGCTGAAGCTCGGTCAATTAACTACATATCTCCATTCAATGACACAAACGTTATGGCGGGGCAGTCAACAGTCTTCGATGAAATGCTTCTTCAGGCACCAGAGTTAGAGCACATTGTTGTTTCAGTCGGTGGCGGCGGTCTTATTTCTGGTGTTTTGTTATCAAGAGAAGCCCACCAGCGTGGCGACATATTTGTAACCGGTGTGCAGCCAGTTGAAAGTTCTGCGATGTACTTTGCATTGCGTGGAGTGCCAATGTCAGAGATTGTTCATAGGCCAACAATCGCCGATGGACTTGCGGGTGGAGGAGATGAAGGCGCTGCGACTAACGAACTCATTGCCAAGCATCAAGTTCCATTGGTGCTTGTAGAGGAGATCGAAATTCGAAGAGCAGTTCGTGAATGTGTAGAAAACCACGGAATCGTGCTCGAGGGTTCGGCTTCTGCCTCATATGCGGCAATTACATTGAATCTTATGGAGGATGCAACGTCGCGAATTGGCTTTATTGCTTGCGGTCGAAACATTGCGACCGACCTTCTGGCCACAATTCTTAACGAACCTTTGAGTTAGGCGAAATTTCGCCCGGTAGGGTAGTTCTATGGCGTCATCACAGCGAATTGGAGCACTAGCACTGGCGGCGGTTGCGTTGGCTCTTAGCGTTTTTGGTGTGGTTCTTGCAGCGACTGATCCAAACCCATCGGGGATTTCAGATAAAGCGTTGGCGCTCAATGGCTATCCGCCAAAAACCGTAGACATGCAGCTCACAATCACCAGCAATGGTGGTTCTTCGATTATTGCGGATGCAAAAATTGATTTTCAGAAACAACTTATGCAAATTTCAATGGACATTCCATCTGCATTTTCTTCAACTCCGGTAGAAATCGTGGTC
>CAIKVF010000203.1 GCA_903830745.1 uncultured Actinomycetes bacterium
GTTGGTGTTGGTGGGATCAGCAGTGGTGAAGATGCAGTTGCCATGATGATGGCGGGAGCAAGCGCCGTTGAAGTTGGCACCGCAACATTTGCTAACGCACGAGCTCCGTGGATGATTCAAAAACAATTAGAGAAGTGGCTGAAGAAGCAAGGTATTTCTAACGTCTCTGAAATCATTGGAGCGGCACATGGTTGATGTCTTTGGAGTTCGTCTCCAAGAACGCATCCGTGCACTCGGTCCACTTTGTGTGGGTATTGATCCAAGTAAACAGTTGCTCGAAGCATGGGGGAGAGAAGACACCATTGAGGGACTTGAGTTCTTCTCGCTCGCAGTCTTAGAAGCAGTTATTGGCACCGCCGCTGCCATTAAGCCTCAGATATCATTCTTCGAAAGGTTCGGTTCTGAGGGTTTTCAAGTTCTAGAGCGCCTTATGCAAGATGCCCGTGACGCGGACATCCTTATTGTCGCTGACGCCAAACGTGGTGACATTGGCTCAACCAACGAGGGGTACGCCGATGCATGGTTGAGTGACCGCTCACCACTTCGAGCAGACGCCCTAACAGTTAGCCCTTACCTCGGTGTTGGAGCACTCAGTCCGCTTTTTGAAACTGCACAAGCAACCGGTCGTGGAGTCTTTGTGCTCGCAGCAACGTCAAATCCTGAAGGTCGAATAATTCAGACCGCCAGAACAACAGACAATGAAATGATTGAAGAAGTAATTCTGCGTAGTGTTGCTGAACTGAACCACCGCGATGATGGACTCGGATCAATTGGTGTTGTCCTTGGTGCCACGAGAGACAAGCCTCAGTTCAATCTCTCATCTCTCGGTGGCCCATACCTAGTTCCAGGCGTTGGATCCCAGGGCGCAACCGCTGACAATGTGGCCCGAATTTTTGAGCGCTGCCCGCAAGGCACCGTCCTTGTGAACGTGGCGAGAGCGATTCTTTCAGCCGGCCCAGAACGCGCTGGATTACGCGATTCTGCCCAGCGTTGGCGTGATGATTTGAGCTCAGCCCTGCTCTAAAAGTGGGTGTCACCAGGAAGAAGTAATCTGTGGAGGTGAGTCCGACCCCTCCAACACTGTCGCAGGAACAACGAGTTGAAGCATCACGCCTAGCGGTTGCTAACCGTCGTCGTCGTGCTGAGATCAAGCGCCAGGTAAAAGCTGGTGACCTTTCACTCGAAGAACTTTTTGATCTTGCAAAAGATGAGCAGTGCGTTGCACAAATGCGCGCATACGACCTCATCAGTGCACTTCCCGCAATTGGTGAAGTAAAAGCTGAGCGCATTATGACCAAAGCATCAATTGCTAAGACTCGTCGTATTCGCGGTCTCGGTCCTAAGCAGCGCGCAGAACTGTTTCGAGCTCTTGTCCGCTGATCCACTCATTGCTGTTCTAATTGGCCCCGGTGGTGTGGGCAAGGGAACAATTGCACAACGACTCACTGAACTCGACAACGGCTTATGGCTAAGTCGCAGTTGGACCACTAGGCCACAGCGTCCAACAGAAACTGGAAGCGAATATAACTTCGTTGACCGTGCAACATTTGAGCAAGCAATCGCCGCTGATCAATTTCTTGAATGGGCTGAGTTTCACGGCAACCTTTATGGCACGCCACTTCCAAAAGCTCCAAATAACGCTGACATTCTTCTTGAAATTGAAGTCCAAGGCGCAGAGCAAGTTAGGCGTGCAAATGCTGATGCGGTTGTGTTTTTGATTCTCCCTCCTTCAATGGAAGAACTCGAAGATCGTCTCAGGGTCAGGGGAGATAGTGACGACCATGTTGCGCGTCGACTCTCGAGCACACCCTCAGAACTCAATAAGGGCCACGAATTAGCAACATATGTCCTGGTCAATGATGACGTCGAAACTGTGAGTCGTGAAATTCTCTCTATACTGGAAGGACTTCGTCTACAAAGACGAAACCCCTCGGAAAAGGAATAAAACCGTGAGTTCAGAGCGTCCAACACTTGTTGATCCACCTATCGAAAACCTTCTTCACAAAGTAGGCGACTCGAAGTTCACACTCGTAGCAGTGACTGCTATTCGCGCACGTGAAATCAACGAGTACTACAACGGTCTAGGCCAGGGTCACGGCTCACTTATTCCACCACAGGTGACTTCACTTTCTAACAAGTCACTATCACTCGCAATGGAAGAGCTGTACCAGGGCAAGCTGGAATTCCACCGTCCAACTGCTGAAGAGCTTGAGGCCGAGCGCCTACAAGCCGAAGCTCAGGATGCAGCTCGCCAGGAAGCCAACAGCGACCTGGATGCATTCACTGATGCGCTCCGCGACGCCTAATAACGACGCACCTCGCATTGTTTTAGGAGTTGCCGGTGGTATTGCCGCCTACAAGTCCGTCGAGCTTCTTCGTTTACTCAAAGACGCAAACTATTTTGTGTCCCCAGTTCTTACTCCTGACGCCACGCGTTTCGTAGGAGAAGTTACTTTTTCTGCACTCGCGAGTGAACCAACGCGCACCAGTCTCTACGGCGATGCAACAACACCAATTCCTCACACCTACTTAGGCCAAAACGCCGACCTCATTGTTGTAGCTCCTGCAACTGCACACCTCATTGCTCGCTACGCGCAGGGACTCAGTGACGATTTACTCACAGCAACACTTCTTGCATCACGCGCACCGGTGTTGCTGTGTCCTGCGATGCACACAGAAATGTGGGAGCAACCTTCAGTGCAGGAAAATCTCGCAACGCTAAAGCGTCGAGGCGTCATGGTGCTTGGTCCAGAATCAGGTCCACTCGCTGGAGGCGACTCGGGCGCTGGGCGCATGGTGGAGCCGTCAGCAATTTTCGAAATGATTGAAAAAATCGTTAAGGGCTACCGCGGACCACTTACCGGAAAGCACATTCTCATTAGCGCTGGCGGCACGAGAGAAGCAATTGACCCTGTACGCGTTATTACTAATCGATCATCCGGCAAGCAGGGCTACGCACTTGCTGAAGTCGCTACACGTCTTGGCGCTGAAGTGACACTGGTTTCTACAGTGAATCTAGAGCTTGCTCTTGATGTTGTTCGAAACATTGAAGTCATCAACGTTTCTTCAGCTGAAGAGATGCATAAAGAAATAACGAAGCGAAGCCCAAGTGCTAACGCAGTGATCATGGCCGCCGCCGTTTCTGACTTCACGGTGGAGTCTTCTGCGACCAAGATCAAGAAAGAAAAAGGCGTCCCGTCGCTGACCTTCACTAAGACTCTGGACATTGTTCAAGAGCTTGTTGCGATCAAGCAAAAAGGACAGGTCATTGTTGGCTTCGCCGCTGAAACAGACAACGTTGAAGAGAACGCGCTAGCGAAGCTTCGTCGCAAGGGTGTTGACCTGTTGGTAGTTAATGACGTTGCTGCCCCTGGGGCTGGCTTCGAACACGGAACTAATGAAGTGACATTGCTTGGCCGTGATGAAGTTGCAACAACTGTGTCACTTAGATCGAAAGATGCCATTTCACTTGAGATATTGACTAGGGTGGCTTCATTGTTAACTCAAGGAGACTTATGAGCGACCGTACCCTCTTTACCTCAGAATCGGTAACTGAAGGACACCCAGACAAGATCGCGGACCAAGTCTCTGACGCTGTCCTCGACGCAATCTTGACGCAGGACCCAATGGCGCGTGTGGCCTGCGAAACACTCCTTACAACCGGACTCTGCGTAGTGGCTGGTGAAATCACCACCACCGCAAACGTTGACTTCCAAAGTGTTGCTCGCAAAACAATCCTCGACATTGGCTACGACGATGGTGCCAAGGGATTTGATGGAAAGAACTGCGCAGTACTTGTTTCTATTGACCGCCAAAGCCCAGACATTGCTGGTGGCGTTGATGTTGCCCTTGAGCAGCGTTCTGGTTCTGGCGGGGAAGATGAACTCAACTCACTTGGTGCTGGTGACCAGGGAATGATGTTCGGTTACGCCTGCAGTGACAACGAAGACCACATGCCACTTCCAATCTGGCTGGCCCACCGTCTTTCAATGCGCCTTTCACAGGTTCGTAGGTCAGGACAAGTTGAATACCTTCGCCCAGACGGAAAGACACAAGTAACTATTGGCTACGAAAATGGTCGTCCAGTTTCTGTGGACACTGTTCTTATCTCTACCCAGCACGCTGATGGACACTCACAGCAGGCAATCCAAGCCGACCTCATGGAGCACGTGATTAAGCCAATGCTTCCTGGAGAGCTTGATACCAGCAACATGAAGATCTTTGTTAACCCATCGGGCAAGTTCGTTCTTGGTGGACCACA
>CAIKVF010000204.1 GCA_903830745.1 uncultured Actinomycetes bacterium
GTCCACCGCACTCGTTGCTTCAATTTTTTCTGAGCCCTCAACAAGTGGACAAATCACATAGGCGCGTCTGCCAGCAGCAATTTCTTCACGCACGTGCTGCCAGCATCCAGCAACATCAAGATCGGTATTTGCCCACTGAGTCTTGATCGGAAGTCTTCCCCCAGGCATCTCATCGAGCACGGATCGGTCGAGGTCACCAAAGAGCACCATCGCCGCGGTACGAGGAATCGGAGTCGCTGTCATCACTAAGAGATCGGGGTCGGCTTGTTCGAGCGAACGCTCACGACCTTTATCTCGAAGTGTGGCGCGCTGTTCAACGCCGAATCGGTGTTGTTCGTCAATGACAACTGCGCCTAGTGCTTTGAAGCGCACGTCATCTGTAAGCAGTGCGTGTGTCCCTACGACTAAATCAATTGAACCGTCAAGAAGTCCATCTATTACAAACTGGCGTTCCTTGACGCGAAGCTTCCCCGACAGCAGGTGAATTGAAAGTGGGCGAACACCACCGAGTACCGATTCATCTTTTTTGCTCAGTCCTTCCAGGTCTCTTCGAATTGATGCAACATGCTGTTCGGCGAGTACTTCGGTTGGTGCCATGAGTGCGCCCTGCCTGCCACCATCAATCGCTGCGAGAAGTGCCGTGAGGGCTACGACAGTTTTTCCAGACCCCACGTCACCTTGGAGCAAGCGGTGCATTGGCAGTGCTGAAGACATGTCGTTTGCTATTTCGTGCAGCACACGATGCTGCGCACTCGTTAAGGCAAAACGGTGTCCGCCTAGAAACTGACGAACGAGTGATGACTCAGGGTCACGAAGAGCACCGGGTGCAACGTCAAGATCATGTTCTCCAATTGGATGTGAAATACCAGCTGCAGTCATCTCTAATTTGCGACGGCGTAGTGCGAGCAGCAGCTGCAGTCGAAGTAGTTCATCAAATGCCAATCGCCTACGTGCGGGTGCGACGTCACTCAGCTCCGCGGGAAGATGAATCCCCCACACTGATTGCGTGCGGTCAATCAAGTTGAACTTCGTGAGCGCAGCACTTGGGACTGGATCAAGTAGCGGACCGGCTCGTCGAAGTGACTCTTCAATAAAGCCACCAATTTCCCAACTCGTAAGTCCCGCTTTTCCTGAAGACGGATAAATAGGAACAACTCGACCAACTCGTGATGCGTCTCGTTCAATGCCTGACGCACCAACAATGACGTCAACAACTGGATTAGTCATTTGGCGCTGTCCCTTGTAGTCAGTGACCTTGCCAAAGAACAACGCCTGAACGCCAACGGGCATTTGTTTCTCGCGCCACGCTTGATTAAAGAAAACAACCTTGAGAGATTCACCGTCATCGCTCACGGTTGCTTCAACCATGACTTTTCCCTGCTTGGTGCGGCGGCTACTTATTTTTCGAACTTCACCAAATATGGCCGCCTCTTCACCGATCGAAAGATCACTGAGGTCAACACGTTTGGTGCGGTCAATGTAGCGCCGTGGATACACCGTTAGTAAATCAAAGACGCTTTCAATGCCGATGGTGCCTAGGGCTGCGGTGCGTTTTTCGCCCACGTGGCGCAGTTGACCTACTTTGACGTCATCTAGCTGACGCAGTCGGCGAAGCGCCGCGTCGCTCACTCGATACCGAAGTAGTACGGATAGAGCGGCTGTCCACCGTGATGAACTTCAACAGCAATATTTGGGAACTCTTCTTCGAGGAAGTCAGTGATTCGACGTGTGTTGGCAGCGGTTGCTCCGTCACCTTCAATAATTGTTAGAAGTTCGTGCTTGTTAGTAATGAGCACTGACAACAACTTCGAACTCGCATTCGCAATGGAGTCCGCAATTGAGAGAACACCTTCTGCACTGAGGCCGATCCAGTCGCCGACTCGAACCTGTCCAGCATTGGTAGTGGTGTCTCGTACCGCCTGTGTGACTTCTGCAGCAATGACGTGTTGCGCTGAATCAGACATTGTCTCTTTGTTCTGCACTGCGCTCGCGTCTGGGTCATACGAAAGAAGCGCGGCGAATCCTTCAACGATTGAATTTGTAGGCACCACGGTGACGTGCTGATCAACGAGTGCTGCCACTTGCTCTGCGACTGGGCGAATGTTCTTGTTGTTAGGAAGCAGAACAACTTCATCAGACCCCGTCGCAATCACAGCGTTAACGAGGTCTTGGGTTGAAGGGTTCATTGACTGACCACCCTTTACGAGCAC
>CAIKVF010000205.1 GCA_903830745.1 uncultured Actinomycetes bacterium
AAGTCCCACCATCAAAAGGGGCACCAATAATGGCTGCTTTAGAGCTATCCCATTCAGACGCGACGTCGGGGTCAGCAGCAGGGATGCCCAGAAATGTTGCATCTGGTCCGTAAAGGTTTCCTATGCGCATGGTGCTCCCTTAGTGACGTATGCCTGTATCTAAACATACCTAATTTGAGTCAACAATTTTGCTGTTGCCCTACGATATAGGTATGTCAATGAAAAACATCATTTCCACATCCAGAGTCATTGCTGCCCCAGCATCAAAGATTTTTGATCTGCTCGCCGATCCTCGTCAACACTCAAAACTTGATGGGTTGGGATCAGTTGTCTCGGTTCTAAAAGGACCAGATCGATTATTTCTCGGTGCAAAGTTCAAGATGCAGATGAACCGCAAGGCAAAGTACGCAACTTCAAACGTTGTATCAACATTTGAAGAAAATAAGGCTATTGCATGGCATCACTTCTCACAATTCATTTGGCGCTACGACTTAGAAGAAGTGCCGGGCGGAACAAAGGTCACCGAGTCATTTGACTTCACTAAGCCGTGGGGGTTTTTCATTCCTCTGATTGGCTGGGACACAGCAGATCTTCGAGGCATGGAGAAGACCTTGGAAATACTTGAAAAGGTTGTTACGGCGTAACGGTTACTTTGGCACCAGTATTGATTAGCTCTACCCACGTCTGTCCCGGAGTCAACGCAACAACCTTGCCAGCCAATGTTTTATAGATGACCGGATCTGACATTGATGGCCCTCGTGACCATGTCGCTTGTATTTCTTTACCGGCTGTAAAAATTTGCGCAGTTCCAGATCCTTGTAAGTCTGCGTACGAGCTCATGGTGCCGATGCCATTGACGTAGTTGACAAACATAACAATCACATTCTTTGGTGACTCGCGTTCACCGGTTCCTGTAATGTCTGCATTTCCAAATATGGATCTATCCCATGATTTTGTCGATGAATTCCAGTCCCAGGTCACAGAAAAATTACTTGGAAAGCCAACTATGAACGAGGTAACCCTCGTGCCAGTTACTTTTTTACCAGCTGGGCGATACGTAAATAATGGTTTAGGTGGCGTAGGCGTGCCACCAACAGCGAACAGTGACTCTCCAACGGCGTAAAGGTTGTGTGGCGCTTGACGCTTAGTATCGCGGAACATTGCAGTGCCGGCATTTGATTCATTTATTAATTTCACCGGAGCTGTTTGAATGCTGTTAAGTGCGTACTGAGCACCACCGGAATACGCAAAAATTCCCCCTAGTGGGTAAACAATCTGAGTGTCGGTTGGGCGAACTGAACGGACTGGCCCAATCTGTGTTGGAGCAGATGAATTAAATACAGCGGCGAGTCGAGTTATTCCGCCGTTGACAATTTCTTCATAGACATCGTCAGCTTTGGTAATCCCCCACTGAGGCATTGCATCAGGTGTGTTCTCTATCTTGATGGTGAGCGCAGGGCGCATGGCTGCATCGCCTGAGATGTCAGGAAGCCCAGTCAACGGAGCACTTTGGTACACAACACTTGTAGTTGTTTCCGATGTGTGTTTTAGCTTTGACGCAATCGTTGGCCAAAGTCGAACGCCGGCGGCAACAAAAAGTACAAGAATTACAATCGTTAGAAGTTTGCGCACCTTAGTAACTTAATAACAATTTATAGATAATGGTATGCGGGAGTTTTGTTTCGGGACTTAAGTGCTCCGACCCTGCAATCAACTGCCAGTCATGCGCTCGGTAGAAGTCGAGCGCCGTATCTCGACCATTAGCCCAAACTTGCTCGACCCCTAGAGATCTGAGCTCGTCTTCTGCAACATCGAGCACAATCCCCCCAAGACCTTTCCCCTGTACATCAAAATCAGTTGCAACGTAGCGAAGCTGATATGTCTTTAGTTCTGGATTTATTGGCGACTCAGATGGATAGAGCGATGCGCTAACTACAACTCGCTCACCAAGTAGTCCTGCGTAGTGAATTGATGTTTCTTCAGTATCGCGGGCATACGCCACAGAAACATCAGGGTTATCTGCACGCAGAACTCGGCGGCGAAGATCATAAAGAACTTCAGGCTCAACCCGTCGAACTTCAAATGTATTAGTCAAGTTTCTTCACCATTGTCACAAGCTTTATTGAAGTATCTCTATCCATTGTCACAGAACCGCCATTAAGTGAAAAACCTATTTTGGTGTAAAAAGAACGAGCCCGCTGCATTGATTCAGTCACGTGCAGATAGAGCTCAGTTCCACCCTGGTCTTTAGCCCATTCTTCAACAGCATTGACGAGATCAGTAGCGACGCCGGTACCCCGCGCTCTTGGGCTTACAAACATTCCAAATAGCCAGAACGTGTTTGGAAACTGTGTATTTAGTCCACCCGTAGCCATTCCAACTACCTCACCATCAATTTCTCCGAGGTAGTAATTACCTGACGCCATTTCTTTCCAACGCGCAGGTGTCCAGAGCTCAGACTCTTTATATGTTGAACCATACGCATCTGGAGAATCTTTCAACGCCTCTAGACGAATGTTACGCAGAACAATGTGGTCATTCTCATTACTGCGACGAATGGAGAACTCGGTACTAGTTGTCAAGATTCATTCGATGTGCGACATTTTGCTCACTAAGTGTTCCCTGGGCAAAATTGTCACGAACACTGTTGTGATCGATTTCTGGACGATTCTGAGAAAGTTTTGCTTTCCCTTGAATATCAGTAACCAATATTTCAAGGCCCACAATCGCTTTTAGTTGTTGGTCGTAATACTCACTTGGCATTTCAGAAATTAGCCACTGTGGGTTGCGTTGTCTTTCAAATTCTTCAGTAACTGAAGTTGTCTGTTTCTTCAGCCACTCAGCGTCTGGATGAACTGTTACCGTGCCACGAACTTCTGCCATGACAAAGTTCCACGTAGGCACTACTTCGTGTTTTTCGAATCGACTTGGATAATTGCTCGGCGACACGTACGCAGACGCAGCCAAGAAAACAGCAAGTACTTCGTCACCATTGTTCAGCGTTCTCCACCACTTATTCGCCTTAGCAACGTGAGAAGTCAGTTTTGTTCGGTCTGCACTAACAACGACAGGAACAAAAACACTTTCCATGCCTTCAGGTCCACTAACTACGAGTAGCCCAGCACCAGCATCTTTGACAATGTCCCACGCAGCTTCTTGTTCAACCCTGAACTTTGGTGGAATGTACATGTAGTTATTCTACTTTGCGCGGAAGTCGTGCAGAATAAATTGAGTAGCCGTCAACTTGGCGCACAAGGGTCGTTGCAATTGTCGTTGCAAAAATCATTGGTAGCGCTAAATGAAATCCAGATTGGGTAAGTTCAAAAACAATTACCAAGCTTGCTAATGGCGCTTGCATTGAAGATGCCAGCATCGCTGCAGCGCCAATAAGGGCGAATGCACCAATTGGTGTCCCTGGGTAGAAATGGGTCCAGATAATGCCAAGAAACGCCCCCAAGACGGCTCCCGTGCTCAAGAAAGGTGTGAACAAACCACCCGCGGCACCACTGCCCAAAGTTAGAGATGTCAGTAGCGGTTTAAGGGCAAACAAGAGAAATAGGAGACCAGCGCTGCCTAAACCCAAGAACGCATCATGCGCCATGTCTTTGCCATTACCAAACAACTGTGGATACTTGACACCAATGATCCCAACAATGCCAAACACAAGAGGCATCTTCCAAAAAATTGAATTGCCTTTTGCTCGCTTATGCGCCATGAACCCAATCAAACGAATAAAGAGGACAGCTACAACACCAATTATTAATCCCGCGAATAGTGACCAGACCATGAGCGAAGAACTGAATTTGAAATTAGGAATGTCACCATACGTTGGACCAGAAGACAGATACAGCCATCCAGTCCACGTCGCAATGAGTGAACATGCCAGTGCGGGCAACACTGTTGGGAGCGTGAAGCTGCCAATGAGCACTTCTGCAGTAAATATCGCACCACCAAGTGGCACGTTGTACACCGCAGCTAGGCCAGCTCCGCCGCCACATGCAACAAGTAGTCGCTTCTGCGTAGAAGTCAGATCAAACCAGTGTGACAAAACACTTCCTGAAACTCCACCCATAAGTTTTGGCGCTGCTTCACGACCAATGCTCGCACCTAGTCCAATGACAATTTCTGAAAGAAATGAAGTGAGGAAACTACGTCGAAGAGAAAGTTCTCCGTCGCCAGTCCAAATTGCTTCATCGATTTCTGATTTCTCATTCTTCAAATACCTCCGAATAAGGAACCAGCCGATTGCTCCAATTAAGCCAGAGGCCAGGAGGACAACAACTCTGTGCACGCCAGATGTGGCACTCGCTGCATCGCTGTAGCTTCCAGAGTTGTAGTTAAACGCCAGGTGCTCGAATTGCTTTAGAACCCACATCAGCGCAATACCGAAGAGTCCTGTTGCAACACCTGTCAGACACAGCGCTATCCAGAACTTCGGAGTGAGTGGTGCTTCGTCAGATGTGACGTTAGGTTGCTCCATGGCGCCACGGCCAGAAGCGATTCGGCTCTTAATTAATGGCTGTGGAAAGCGCTGACGCTCACTTTCACCACTTCGTTTTTTGAACATATTCCCCATTAGTTTTCTACGACTAATCGTAGTCTCGAGGACAATGCGATTAACGCGACGAATTAGTCAAATAACTCTGGATCAGTTTTTACAATGTCATCCCAGAGTGGCTGGAAAGAGAACCATCCAGCAAGTGGGTGACCAGTTTGCTCCAATGTGTAGCGAGCATTCTCGTCAGAAATGTGAATTGGCTTACCAGCTGCTTCGGCCAATAGCTGCGCTTGGCAAGTTCGCTCCATAGTGATGAACCACCATGCTGCTTCATCGACTGTTTGGCCCACTGTAAAGAGTCCGTGGTTCTGGTGAATTGCAGCCTTGCAATTTCCAAGTCCGTCAGCAAGAACGCGACCGCTCTCTTCGTCGAGAACAATTCGCCCTCCTCCTTCTGTAACGAGTACATGGTCTTCAAAGAACACGCATGCATCTTGTGTAAGTGGGTCGAGTGTGCGTCCAAGTGATGAGAATGCTTTTCCATAAACCGAGTGAGAGTGCGCAGCGGCAATAACGTCAGGTCGAGCTGCGTGAACGGCAGCGTGAATTACAAAAGCTGCTCGGTTCACTGGCTTGTCACCATGGACAACTTCTCCACTGTGGTTTACCAAGATGAGATCTGATACACGAACGTGACGGAAATTCATTCCAAAGGGGTTAACCCAGAAATGATCAAGTAGTTCAGGGTCACGTGCGGTGATGTGCCCAGCAACACCTTCAGAAAATCCGAGCTTTCCAAAAATTCGAAGCGCACCAGCGAGCTTCTCTTTGCGGTGCTGTCTTTCGGCCTCAATTGAGTCAAATGTTGGAGGAAGATTGAACTTCAACTCGCTCTGTTGTGGTGTGAACTTCTCAGCAATATCAGTCATGGTTCCCCTTTGATTGCGCTCTAGACCCACTCTACATCTGGTCTAAATACCTGGCCATATTTACGTAAAACGCTTTAGTAGCCAAGCTCCACGTCGATGATCCCCTCAAGCGGCAGACCATCCAAGTGCCGGCGGAGGTTCTCGCAAAACACCTGCGTGGCGCCAGAGAGGAATGGACGACCGGTCCACGAAGAGTGCGGAGTGATGAATGCCTTTTCGTGCGAGTAGAGCCAGTGCCCCGCTGGAAGCGGTTCTGGGTCAAAGACGTCAAGCGAAGCACGAGCCACTCGCCCATCGTCAAGTGCTGCACGAAGTGCTTCTTCATCAATGAGTGCTCCACGAGCAATGTTCACAAGATGGAGTCCTGGCTTTACGAGTGAGAACATTTTCTCGTTCATTAGATGCTTAGTCTGATTAGTGCTTGGTGCACAAAGAACTAAGTGGTCAAGTGTTGGAAGAATTTCTTCGAGCGACGTTGCAATTGAAACTCCTGGAATTTCACTCGGCGTAGTTGTGCGGCGAACAGCAACAACGTCCATGTCGAACGCCTTGGCGAGTGTTGCAACACGCTGGCCAATGCCACCAAAACCAACGAGCCCAACGCGCTGTCCCATCAAGCACTGAGTCTTCTGGAAGAACCAGTGCTCTGGTGCTTCATTTAACCACGTCTCAGGGAACGTTCTACCGAACGCCAGCATTGAGGCGAGAACATATTCCGCAATTGGAACTGATTCAGCTCCCTTGGCGCACGTAACGACTGGTGCGTTGAGTAGTGATGGGTTTACTGTGTCAATCCCCGTGTGAGGAAGCTGAATCCACGAAACTTCAGCAGTGTCGGCGGCCTTCATAGTCTCTTCACCGTACCCAGCAAAAAGAATTGCACCCTTGGGTAGTGGGTCCTTGTTTGTTGTGAGATCAATTACTTCGACTTCTGGAAAATCAGAAGCGAGTACGTCAAGCGCTTGGTGGACACCACAGAGAACGGTAGTCATGAATTTTCCTTTATTCGTCAGTACTGACTCTATTGGAACTTCGTCAATATGGGAAAAACCCTCTACCGCTCATAATGAGCAGTAGAGGGCGTACAGCAGGCAAAAATTATTTAGCTGGTGGTGTCCTAAGTGAAGTAAGGGCAGCCTGTCGTGCGCTCACTGCGCCAGCAACTGCAGCTTGAAATGCTTGACGAGCAGCAATTCGCTGAGCTGACGTTGTTGCTGCAGCGAGTGATGCTTCTAGAGCTGTCTTTGCAGATGCAACGGCACCGTGGAATGTTGCATCAATTGCTCCGTGCTGAGTTTTGAGCGACGGCTTAGAACTTCCAGCAGTTGTTTTTGTTGGTGGCGTACCAAGTGCTGCAACTGCAGCATTACGAGTAGCAACAGCTGACTGTACGGCTGCTTTGAATGCAGCGTGTGCTGACT
>CAIKVF010000206.1 GCA_903830745.1 uncultured Actinomycetes bacterium
AGCCGAGAATTCCTGAAGCAATGGTTGCCAAAACCACCAACATTCCAGCTCGAGTAAAAGTGATTGAAGTTCCAACGTGCCCCATTGCATAACCAATTGCGCCCGCGGCAACAATGATTACTCCACCCATGGTCGGTGTTCCTGCCTTGGAATGATGCGACGAAGGTCCATCTTCTCTGATGAGCTGTCCAATGCCACGAGCTTGCAGAATCTTTATCCACAGCGGAGTAACAAATAGGGCGATCAAGAACCCGAATCCCCCAGCTTCCATCAAACTAAGCATTTTGTCCTCACTTCACCAATTCTCGGGCAACTACCCGGTCGTCAAACATCAGTTCCACATCACCAATCGTCTGCGTTGTTTCATGACCCTTGCCAGCAATAACTACAACATCTCCAGCGTTAGCTAACTGCATTGCTTGACTGATTGCAGCCCTTCGATCACTCTGCACATACGCGACAGAGTTAAGTTCACATCCCGACATCACTGCATCAATGATGGCATCGGGAGACTCTGAACGAGGGTTATCTGACGTAATAATTGTCACATCTGACAATTGTGATGCCACGCGGCCCATTTCAGGTCGTTTCAAAGTATCTCGTTCACCACCACAACCAAACACAGTGATAATGCGGCTGGAATGGCTTAGGGCTCGAACATCATGCAACAAGCGACGAAGTCCTTCTGGGGTGTGGGCGTAGTCAACAATTGCAGTTACGCTCTCGCCCTTTATGACTTCGAATCTTCCTGGAACGTTTGTTACAAATTCCATTGCACAGGCGATTGCTTCATCACTCGCTCCGAGGCTGGAAAGGATAGTCATTGCCACAAGTGAGTTGTCAATGTTGTAATCACCTATTAGTGGTGTGTTGACTAAATGTCCTCGCCAGAAGAATGTAGTTCCAGTCAACGTCTGAACTATCTCTGAGGCATCACTACGATGGACCTCACTCACGGCAAGTTGCGTTTCCTTTGCGAGTCGTTGACCGTAGAGATCGTCACACCAAATGACGCAACGTTGTGCGAATTCACGAGTGAACAACTTTGCTTTAACAGTGAAGTATTCATCCATTGAACCGTGATAGTCCAAGTGGTCATGACTCAGATTTGTGAATGCAACAACGGCGAACTGCAGACCATCAACTCGGGCTTGATCAATTGCGTGACTCGACACTTCAAGCGCAACTACTGATCGTGGCTTCGAAGGGTCGAATTGGTCAACAATTGCCTTAAGTGACCGCATTAGTTCAGGTGCAGAAGGCGTTGTTCGTTCATTGGTCAGCGTCCCGATGTTTGCGCCGTTCCATGAGATCGCACGTGCCAAGTCACCAACAATTGTTGTAACGCTGGTTTTGCCATTGGTTCCAGTAACACCAACCAATTCACAGCGAAGCTGCGGGTTACCTACAACTACTGATGAAGCGTGCGCCAGTAGTCCACGAAGCAAGGACGGGGCAACGCAAATCACCGGAGCTTCAAGCTTGAGGTCTTCAGAGCCAACCACGCACACTGCCCCATTAGCGACTGCGTCCTTGGCATACTTTGCTCCATTTTCAGATGTTCCGTTCATGGCAAAGAACACTGAGCCTGGAGTGCAGCAACGTGAATCTATTTCGACACTGGTTACTTCAATGCTCGCTGTGCGGGCATCGAACGAGAAGTCTTCAAAGATGTCACCGAGTTGCATCAAGTCACATCCGATGAAATTTTTGCGCCCTTGCCAGTAAGCGGCTTTTGCACAGCACCATTTGATGGAATGCCGTAGTGACGAAGGGCGTACGACATAACTTGCTGAAAAATTGGTGCTGCTACTTCTCCACCAAAGATTGTTGTTTGTGGTCGCTCGACGATGACGATCATTGAGAGGACTGGATTGTTTGCTGGAGCAAAGCCAACAAAGCTTGCGTTGTACTGGCCAATAAGGAGTTTGGCTTTGCCAGGATATGGAATTGTTGCGGTTCCTGTTTTACCCGCAACACTGTATCCAGGGATGATTGCATTAGTACCCGTACCCGCAAGAACTACTTGCTGCAACATTGTATTAATCGTCTGAGCAACAGATGATGACATCACAACGCGAGTTGCGCTTGGTGCTGTTGCCTTGACTGAGCCATCTGAGTTCACGAATCCGCGAACGAGCTTTGGTTGAATGAAGACGCCATTGTTCGCAATGATGTTGTACGCATCGAGGACTTGAATTGGTGGCACAGCGTCTACTTGGCCAATCGGAAGTGAAACTTGGTCACTCGCATACCAGGTCGAAGCGTTTACCAGAAGCCCTGACGTTTCACCAGGAAAATTAATCGCAGTTTTTTGGCCGAAACCCATTCGCTCTACCTGAGCAAGGAGGCCGTTGACTCCAACAAGTGTTCCAATTTTGTAGGTGCCGATGTTTGACGATTGCGCAAGAATCTGCGTTGTGGTGAGGTGAAGTGTTGCATGGTTTTCGGCATCGTGAAAGAAACGAGTTCCAACTACGACGCTATTTGGAACCGTGAACACAGTTGTGGGAGTAACAAGACCTTGTTGAAGTGCCGCGGAGAATGTCACTAGTTTGAAAACTGATCCTGGTTCATAGGCCTGCGCAAAGGGAAGATTGTTGATTGTTTGCTGAATGCCTGGAACACCAATGTCTTTACCCCAGGCAGGAATTGGTCCAAGAACACCTGGATTTGTCTTCGTGTTGACGAGAGAAACATTGGCAAGAATCTCACCAGTCTTTACATCCATGACAATTGCTTTGCCCGTCACCCCACCTGTTGATTGCAATTGCTTCGCTACCGCTCGCTCGGTCACAAACTGCAGTGCTGTATCCAGCGTCAGTTCCAATCCAATACCGGGCTTAGCGGCTCGAATAACTGTGGACCTAGAACTTGGGAGATTCACACCTGACGTTGACGTGAGTTCACGTGTTAGTCCATTTTGTCCCGCTAAGAGTTTTTGATAAGCGTATTCAAGGCCGACAGATCCAGCCCCAGAAGCATTCGTTCCACCAAGTGTCGCCAGGGCGAGTTGATCATTTGGATAACTTCGAACTGAAGAATCTTGAACCACGATCCCCGGCAAGTACATGGAGCGGAGTTTTCTTCCAGAAGTTAAATCAAGTGAGCCATTTAGTACGACGTAGCCGCTCTTCTTAGAAAGCAAGGGTATTAATTTTTCGACTGGAACTTTAACTATCGAAGTCATTACCGCAGCCTGATTAACAGGGTCTTTAATTTGAAAGTCGTCAGCAATCACTAGCGATGTTGGTCGTGAAACAGCGAGAATCTGCCCATTACGGTCATAGATTCCAGCACGGAGTGCTGTCGTGGTGACCTTTTGGCTTACCTGTGATGAAGAAATCTTTGAATACAACCCATGTTGGAAAATTTGGAGCTGGATCACGCGAAACGAAAGCAGACCAAAGATTGCAACAAAAATTGCAACGAGAAGAATGAGGCGATTGGGCGAAGGGCGACGACCCGGACCTTGTGGACTTCGGACAGAACTAGCCCTTGAAGTTCGAGTACGTGAGTGTGTTGAAGTTTGGTGGGTGCTCACCGAATTGTCCTTGATGTAGCCGGTGCACTACCAGAGAACTTCGGCAGAGGCAGAGGCGCATCAAGCGACGTTGAAGGAACCTGAACCACAACAACAGGTGCAACGAGGTGTAGCTCGCCAGCCTGTGCAGCAATCTGGCTTGGCGCAGCCGTGTTTGTCATGGTGCCAACTTGCACTGCGTAGTTTGACTGTTCTTGCAA
>CAIKVF010000207.1 GCA_903830745.1 uncultured Actinomycetes bacterium
ATCTAGACATTTTTCCCTTACTTATTTAAATACTGCCGGACGCAAGGCGCGCCCGGCAGTATTTAAATGACTTCGATTGCTCATTTAGTAATGAACAAAAACTATTTACTTGTGTCCCTTTGGAAGTGACATACCGGTGACGTTTACAAGTGTTGATGGTGCGTATCCAATGTTTACGCCCTTTGCAACTGCCTGTGTGTCACTGATCCAGTAAGCAAGACCGAACGGCACCTGATCGTGCATTTCTTTTGCAATCTGGTACGCAACGTCCTGAAGCGCTGTTGGGTCAGTTGTGGTGTTCATCTGGTCAACAAGGGTGTCAAACTTCGAGTCAGCCCAGTGAGACACGTTCCATGAGTTACCTGTCTTGTAGTACTGGAGTCCCTGTGAAGGAATTCCACGTGCTGACCAGTCAGTAATACCCATTGGCACTGCAGTCCACTCGTTGTAGAAGTTGTCCTGTGACTCAATCTTCAAAGTGATGTCAATGCCAGCCTTCTTGCAGTCAGCCTGAATCTGCTGAGCAAGTGTTGGAATTTCGTACACGTTTTCAGTTGTCAGTGTGACCTTAAGTCCACGTGACTTTCCAGCCTTAGCCAAGTACTTCTTAGCTGCAGCGAGGTCCTGCTTGCGCTGTGGAATCATCTTGTTGGCCTTTGCAGACTGCGGGAACACAGGAGCCATGTAGTGATCGTTGGCGAGTGTTCCGTATCCGTGAAGACATGCCGCGATCATTGCAGGGCGGTCGAAGCAGCTAGCGATTGCAAGACGTGTGTTCACGTCAGCAAGTGGCTGTCCAGCGTCGGTACGCATCTGAATACTGCGGTATGAAGATGAAGCGTGTGACTTGATGGTCACGTTTGGAAGGTGGAACAACTGCGCTGCAGTACCGTACGAAACCGCAGGCATGTAGTCGTAGATTCCACCAGCCATTGCAAGAACTCCTGTAGAGATGTCCTGGTAGAACGCAAGGTTAATTCCGTCCATGAATGGTCCAGCAGTTGGGTTCCAGTACTTAGGGTTCTTAACGTATGTTGCACCTGCACCTGGGGTGTAGGACTTAATCATGTAAGCACCAGTTCCTTGAGCTGAAGACATGAATGTTCCAGCCTTGTAGTTCGCAGGAAGAATGATTGACTGGTACGCAAATGGTGATGTGAGGTACGGGAATCCAACCCATGCAACATCAAGGTTGAATGTAACTTCCATTGCACCAGTTGCAACAACTCCAGAAGCTGACAAAACACCCTTGTATGTTGCTGAAGCAGCTGATCCGCTTGCAACGAGTGACTTGTATGTAGCAACAACGTCTGCAGCAGTTAGCGGCTGTCCGTTGTGGAATGTTACGCCTGGGCGAATTGTGAAGACGTGTGTCTTTGCGTCGACCATTTTGTAAGCAGAAGCGAGTTGTGGCTTAAGCACCCAGTCAGTGCCTGGGTACATCAAGTACTCACCAGCGATCTGAGTCGCAACAATTCCACCTTGGTCAAGAACCATTGCAGGGTCTGGAAGTGAAGTTGGGACGTTTGTTCCAATAGTTGCTGTACCACCAACATTGACTGTTGCAGCAGCTGCAACACCTGGAAGCGCGGTCTCAATGATTGAACCAATCATTGGAACACTGATTCCAACAGCAGTTGCTTGCTGCAAGAACTTACGACGGTCCCATCGGCCAGACTTCAACTCTGTATACATGTTGTATTCGAGTTCGTTTGGCGTATCTGAATTATTTGCCATTTTATTTTCCCCCCCGGTAAAAGGCCTGTCCACTTTGGAAGTGCCTTTTCACTGGACAAACGAACATTACACCCGAAGTACTTACTGTCAAGTATCAGCTTGGCTTTACATTTTTATGGAGTTACAAACTTTTATTGCTATGTTTATTTGGTACATCATCAGCAGAAATGCTCAATAAATGCAGGGGATCTCAATGTCGAATGTAAACGATCTGGATGGCAAAATTTCTCAAGGTTGGGGTGGCTCTAAGCCCAACGGCGTCCACGTAAATGTGTTTCTAGCGAAACGTGGAGGTGCAACTGCAGCCGCCTTAACGGGAGTTTTCACTAACCCATCTCCTGGGTTCTGCCCAATCGTTGTTGTTACTGGTGAAGATCAAGCTTCGTATCAAACAGTGCTTCCGCCAACAATCATGCTGAACAAAATTGCTCCCACAACTGAATTCCAGGAAACGCTGATTTTTGGAGCCGCGCAAGTTGGCATTGCCCAAGCAGTGCTCGACAGTGTTGCGGCTGGACTTCTTGAAGCAACGCAAGACACCCTGGTCTACGTCGCACTATGGATTGATGGTGCTGCAGATTCTGAAGACGCAGTTCGTGTCTCAATGCGCCAAGCAGTTAATGCTGCAATTAATGAAGCAGTCAATGGTCGCCCCGCAGGTGCCGTCGAAGCACTCGTGCAACAACGTGACTCAGTCACCCACCCTTTTTACGGAGGGTAATTAGCGTTCAGCGCGAAGCTGAATACCCATCAAGTCTTCGTAGAGTTTCACCGCGAGCATCTCACCACCGTTTTCTCCGTACTGACGCATTGCGCGACGGTGTACTTGCTCGGTGAGTGCTGCCATCTCTACAGGAACGCCTAAGTCGCGGCCCATGTCAACTGCGAGTCCGAGGTCTTTGCACACGAGACGCATGGCAAATGATTCGTCGTAGTCGCCCACGAATACAGAATTGATGTCGTGCTCGATGAAGTTCGAGTTCGCAGGACTTGCAACGAGCGCCTTTTGAAGTACGTCAATGTCAATACCTGCGAGCGATCCCATCACGAATGCTTCAGCTGCGGCGATTGCGTGTTCGAACCACAAGAGATTGAGGATGAGCTTCACTGTGTGACCGGCACCGACTGGTCCGATTCTGAAAATTCGTGCAGGGTCGCCCATTGCTTCAAGGACTGGGAGCATCTGTTTGTAGAGAGCTTCATCGCCACCGACAAAAATCTGCAACGTTCCAGAGATTGCACCCTTGGCCATGCCACTCACCGGAGCATCAAGTTGACCAACACCCATTGCGGCGATCTTTGGAGCAAGTTCACGACCGAGCCCTGGTGAGCTCGTGCTCATGTCAATCCACGTAGAGCCCTTTTTCATTCCCTCAAGAACGCCGCCAGGTCCCGCAATTACTTCTCGAACTTGAGCTGGCCCAGGGAGCATGGTGATGACAACATCAACTTGCTGCGCGAGTTCTTTTGGAGTTGCTGCAGCGCTTGCACCTAGTGCAACAAGTTCGCTCACAGCTTTTTCATTTAGATCGAAGACAACCGTGTCGAATCCACTCTTGATGATGTTCTTGGTCATTGGTGATCCCATGTGGCCAAGTCCTATAAATCCGATACGCATATATCCCCCAGTTTTAATCAGCTCCATTAAGCCAAATCGAAGGTAGCACACGTATTTGCGAAGAATTGCCCACAATTCGCCGCCGGTAGGCTGAGAGAGTGATTCTTCCAACTATTGAAACGCCCGCCGACCTTCAGGCGCTTTCATACGACGAACTAAACCAACTCAGCCAAGAAATACGTGAGTTCATTATTTCTAGTGTGACAACGACTGGTGGACACCTGGGCTCAAACCTTGGCGTTGTTGAACTCACCTTGGCGCTGCACCGCGTCTTTGACTCCCCGAAGGATATTCTGCTTTGGGACACTGGTCACCAGTCTTATGTTCACAAACTCCTCACCGGTCGTCGTTACGGATTCAAAAACCTTCGACAGCGCGGTGGTCTTTCAGGATATCCAAGTCGGAGTGAATCTGAGCACGACTGGATTGAGTCAAGCCACGCATCAACCGCACTCTCCTACGCCCACGGACTCTCTGTTGCTCTAGAAGCAAAGAAGGAGCTCATTGGTCATGGTGGGAACCGACATGTAGTTGCCGTTGTGGGTGATGGATCGCTCACCGGAGGAATGGCGTATGAAGCGCTTAACAATCTCGGGCACTCCAATCAGCGTGTGGTCATTGTTCTAAACGACAATGGACGCAGTTACGCACCAACTATTTCTAAGTTGTCAGAACAGCTAACAACACTTCGACTCAACAAGTCCTACCTCACACTTCGTGACCGTATTCGCAAACTGGTCCCTCGCATGCCAAAAGCGGGACAGGCTGCGTACGCGGGTCTCCATGGATTTACAAAAGCGGTTCGTGAATTAGTAACGCCCCACGCATTCTTTGAAAACCTTGGTGTTCGTTACGTCGGCCCTATTAATGGTCACAACATTGAAGCACTCGAGGTCGCACTAAAGAGCGCATCGACGTGGGACGGACCAATTGTTGTGCACGTACTTACTGAAAAGGGTCGTGGCTACGAGCCTGCAACAAACGACGAACTCAAGATGCACGACTTCAAGTTGCCACCACGACTAAATGACGAAGAGATTGCACCGCAGTCCTTCACCCAAGCATTCTCAGACGCTCTACTTACTCTTGCCAGTGCTGATGAGCGAATTGTTGCTATCACCGCTGCAATGGCGGGGCCAACAGGTCTGCTTGGATTCCAAGAACGATTCCCTAAGCGATTCTTTGACGTAGGAATTGCAGAGCAACACGCCGTTACTGCTGCTGCGGGTATGGCAATGGGCGGACTCAAGCCCGTGGTTGCTCTCTATTCAACATTCTTCTCGCGCGCCTTCGATCAAGCCAACCTCGACGTTGGACTGCTTGACCTTCCGGTTGTATTTGTATTTGACCGTGCCGGAATTACAGGTGACGACGGACCGAGTCACCACGGAATTCTCGACATCGCACTGTGTCTCGCAATCCCGAACATGACAATCTTTGCGCCATCAACTACGCAAGAGATCCCTGGCATGCTCGCCAAGGCCCTTTCACTTTCGACACCTTCAGCCATCAGATTCCCAAAGACGCTGCCGCAACCATTCGATGGAAAAACTGGTGACGGACTCGAAGCGCGCAAAATTCAACAAGGCGACGGTTCTCTCTGCGTTCTCGCGGTTGGAAAAATGGCCACCTCAGCATTTGCTGCGTTAGCGCTCATGGGCGAGGACGCGAAGAAGATCACGCTCTATGACGTACGAGTGCTGCCACCAGATCAGAACATGATTGATGACGCGGTGAAGCACGAACGAGTTATCACTATTGAAGATGGAACTCGCCATGGTGGTGCAGGGACGCTCATGGTGTCAGCTGTCAGAA
>CAIKVF010000208.1 GCA_903830745.1 uncultured Actinomycetes bacterium
GGGGTTGATTCAGTAATGAGTCGCTCAATCTGGCCAGTGAATTCTGGCGTTGAAAGCGGCAATGACTCACTAGCCATTTTGAAGTGCACCAATTTCGAATGCGCCTAATAGTTTCATTACGTGCTGGGCATCACCATCGATAGTTATTTTGCCAGTATCAAGTGCACCAGCAAAAGTTGTTTTACCGGTAAGAACTTCCGCCCATGTTTCAATGCTCATGTGGAGAGTTGCGTCAGCATTCTTACCGTCACTCACAAAAGCCACACTGTTACGCACGTGGAGCCCAACTGTTTTTCCGTTTCCGAAGTCCCAGCCAATGTGGAAGTTTTCATTTTCCACGAGGTCGGGGTCAAGTGTGACTCGAAGTAACGCCACGTACATCTCGTGTGGTGCCTCAACAATCATCTTGTAACTGAAGCGGTGATTATTGAACCTCGAGAAGTCAAACGAACCGTCAAGAATTAGTGCACGAGTAATGCACCAGCTACGAATGTTTGCTGACGTGGTGCGCTGAGCAATTGTGCGAAGCGCCGTAGCTAGAAGATTCTTGTCTTCTTGTGTGGCGCCTGGTGAATGAACTAGCCAAGAGCCAAGTTCCAGAGCCCAGCGAATGTCGTCACTGGCAATGGCGTCACGCAACTGCTTTTCAACGTTGGCCCTGCCACCGAAACCTTCAATGATTCTTTCGCTGCGCTCAGGAGTAGTGAGTGGGAACAAGTTCGCCTCATTGCCGTCAAAGAAACCAAAGAGGCCAGTTCTGATTTGGCGCATGTGATGCTCAGCAACGCCATAGAACTCTGAAGTCAGGTAGTCCTCGTCGCACCATGCTGGAAGTTCAACTGCTTGACCAATGTCAGCGCTAAACATCCCCTTGTTCATTGAGCGAACAGCTTGGTCCCATAGGAACTGGATGGAGTCACGGTACTTAGTGACTCGAGTCTGAATCTCACTCTTGCCTGAAATTGGAGGACCGTGCGCGCCAACAAGATGCTCTGGGTTCAGCGCCAGGAGTTTCTCGACACCCTTAATAAGGATGCGAGGGTCTCGGTATTCCTCGCCTCTAATTGCAAAGACGTTAAAGAGCACTGGCCAGACTGTGTTATTTACAGCAGTGTCGAGTTCAGGGAACCAGTAGGTCACTGAGTCGTTGGCATCTGAAGGAGACGGGATCACGTCAACTCGAAGTCCAGCAATTGTGTGCGTACTTGGTTCGTCACCGAATGTGTTTGTCGGTGGCATGAAACCGGTGGTGAATGGAGCGTGCATGGGATCACGCCAGAATCTTCCAAGGCCAACGTTCACGTTGCCGTCTGCTCCACTCTCAGGCATGAGAATTGCAAACTGCTCAACAAGACCGCGCGTATATGTTGGTCCTATTTCTGCAGTGGCGCCTTCGCGGTTGTGCTTGATGCGCTCGTGTCCCCAAATAGGAAATGGCTTACCTGCGTTCTCGGTGACAACTGCCTGAGTGCCGGTGATGTAGTGAAAGTGTGTGTACATCACTGCAACGATTGGCTTACTTGTGTGTTCGCGAAGAGTGGCAATGGCGTGCGCCATTTCTTCAATTGATTCACCAGTATCAATGGCGATAATTCCTTCAGGACCTTCAATGAATGACTGATTTGAAAGTCCGTTTCCAACAAAAGACCAGACGCCAGGTCGAACGTTGTAGAACTTCTTTACGAGTCGCTCAGAGTGAGCAATGTGGTCGCGGTGAGCGGTTCTGCCATCTGGCAACGTAATTGTTGCTCGGCTGGTTTTCTCGAAACTCCTGGCGCGGTCTGAATTGGTCATGGAGACAAATTAGGTCACTTTAGAAGGGGCGGTGTACGCACCCTTCTCGGTAGTGTTTACACATGCGCACACTCAGAGGTTTCTTGGATTTTGCTGTAGTTCTCATTTTCGTGACCATTGGTCGAGCTCATCACAATGATGGCGAGACAACTAGAGGAATCATCAGCACCACCTGGCCATTCGCGGTTGGTCTGGTACTTGCGTGGCTCTTTTTAGTTAAAACCAAGCGTGGTGGTTGGACGTTCAAGGCTGGCGTGCTTGTCGCCTCTGTGACAACGACCATTGGAATGATTCTTCGAGTGATCTCCGGCCAAGGAACAGCGGCCGCGTTCATTGTCGTGGCGTTTTCGTTCCTGCTACTTGGAATGCTTGGCTGGCGTCTTGTCGCCAAAGTAGTTGTGAAGCGTCGAGCTAGTTAATCTTCTTTGGCGGACGCGGGAAGAACGAGCTTGTAGCGGCAATGTATTCGTTGTAGCCCGTACGAGTCTTTGACAATTTCTTCTCTAGCATTGGCTTTCCTGAAAGCGACGTAAGCAGCCACACCATAAGTGTTGGCGACAAGATTGTTATGAATCCGTACTTTGTTGAAAGTGCGCAGATAAAGAAACCAACCCACACGCACGCGTCACCGAAATAGTTAGGGTGACGGGTGTAGCGCCAGAGACCGGTATTCATTGTGGTGCCACTGTTGGCAGGATTTGCAACAAAGCGACGAAGTTGTTCATCACCCACAGTTTCGAAGTACACACCAATCAAAACAATGGCGAGTCCCAGCCAAACGAGGATGTTGAAGTTTGTCGCAAACGCCATCCACTGCAGGGGAAGTGAAACAAACCACATGAGCAGTCCCTGCAGTCCGTAAATCTTTCGAAGGGCGTAGAGGCTTTTATTCCCATCACGCGCACCACGCATAATCCATACGTAGCGTGAATCCTCCGCTGAGCCTCTTTGTCTGATCGCTAGGTGAATCGAAAGTCGCAGACTCCACAGTGCAACAGCACCTAGAAGGATCCAGCGGATGCTGTGTCCGTTGAGGGATGAGTTAAACCACCAATTGTCGCCGGACGAGCTGCTTTGTGAGCGAGAGAACCAAAGTGACTCAAGATAGATCCACAAAAAGCCAGATCCCCAGAAGATGTCAATGGTGGCGTGACGCTTAACAACGCGACCTACGAGAAAAGCACAGAAGGCCCACGCCCATGCAGTGAGTAGGGCGAAAGGCAGGTTGCTAAAAAAATGTGAATTCATAAAACCGGTTTAGCATTTTTGTGACATGAATGTGCCCTGAATCAAGATGAACTTCGCCTAACCTTGTTTCGTGCGAAGACGTGGATTTGGCTCATTCTTGCGGGCCTCCGCGCAAGACCTTTTTAATCAGAACACCGCATTTGGGCGTTTAGCCCTAGTCCACGTCATCATGATGGCAGGAGACACGCTCGTTACTGTTTCGCTCGCCGGGTCACTCTTTTTCTCAGTTTCACCCACTGAAGCCAAGAGCAAAGTTCTGGCGTATCTGCTCATAACGATTGCGCCCTTTGCAATCGTGTCTCCAATTCTCGGGCCACTCATAGACCGCTCAGCAAATGGACGAAGAATTCTGGTGGCGATGTCTGCTGGTCTTCGAGTGTTGCTGTGCTGGTCAATGGCGACGCACCTCAACTCGTTGTGGCTATTTCCAGAAGCGTTCTTGGTACTCATTTCTTCAAAGCTGTACGTGGTTACTCGTGGTGCACTTGTTCCTGAGATGGCTCGCACCGACCAGTTCCGCGAGCATGCATCCAATGTTGGCGAATCGGGTTGGCCA
>CAIKVF010000209.1 GCA_903830745.1 uncultured Actinomycetes bacterium
CCAAGACGAGTTCAATGAGCTATCTCACAAACTCCCAGTGATTGTCAACATGCGTCCCTTTGGTGAATACTCAATGGTTGACGTTGATGCGTCAGGTGGTCTTCCTACGGTTGTTAATGAACTTCTTAAGGCTGGATTCCTAGACGGCAGCACGCTCACTTGCACTGGCGAAACTCTTTCAGAACAAGTCACTCGACTTAATCCTCCTGACGCTGACCATGAAGTGATTTTCTCTGTTGCAAAGCCATTCAAAAACACTGGTGGCCTACGTCTACTTCGTGGAAACCTCGCACCAGAGGGTGGAGCCATTTTGAAACTCGCTGGTGTTGAGAGTGGCATCATTGACGGAATCTTCACCGGTAAAGCTCGAGTATTCAACGGGGAGCGTTCACTCATCAAAGCGCTTGACGAACACCCCGATGACTTCTCTGACAACGACATGGTCGTTATTCGCTACGAGGGTCCACGTGGTGCTCCAGGAATGCCCGAGATGCTCGATCCCACTTCAAAGATCACTTCTCTCTGTCGTAAAAAGGGAATCACCATTGCCCTTATGACTGATGCACGCTTCTCTGGTGGGTCTGTTGGCCTTGTAATTGGTCACGTAGCTCCAGAGGCGTTACTTGGTGGTCCTATTGCACTCGTAGAGAACGGTGACACAATCATCGTTGACGTAAATAACGACCGACTCGACTGCCTGGAACTTAATTCTGGGAAAGTACTTAAGAAGCGCACGAAGGCTTGGCAAGATCAGGTTCGTGCAAACGGTGGCATTCACCCTGCTGCTGCAACAGTTACTCACAGAATGCTTAAGCGAATGCGCTCAAGCGCACTTCCAGCACTGCTTGGTGGCGGAATGACGGAGCTTTAGGCCAACTGAGGAACGTCAGGCCAGCGTCCTGGCCTACCAGGCTGAACTAATAAGTCAGTCATCTCACGACGTAGATGTTCCTGGCGCCAATTGAGTTGCTCACTGGCTGCGTTATAAAGCATCGAGACATCACTAGTCGTTGTTCTCCACGTTGGATCTGTCAGAAGATCGAACAGCAGTGCTGTGCCGTCAGCAAAGTGAACGTACGCCCATTCATCAGTCAATGTGGTCGCCAAATTCATTTTCGATAGAGCACGGTCAAACGGCCAAGGAGTCTCTGCCCCAGGGATGAAGAAGGCTCGGTAGTCCCATTCATAATGAGCACTAATGCGCCACGGAACTTCTTCACCATCTAACAACGGAGTCATCACTCGCCCGTCGCACTGTGCAGGGACTTCCACACCGAGAGCTTGTGCGAGAGTTGGCATGATGTCCACATTCTCTGTGAACTTTTCAATGACACGGCCACCACGACTCGGAAACTTAGGGTCACGCCAGAGCCCGAGGATGTTGTAGCTCTCTGGGAAGAATCCGAGCTTTTCCTTTAGACCGTGGTCACCCAGCTGATCGCCATGATCGGCAGTCACAATAATGATGGTTTCATTCCACTCACCACGTTCTTCAATTGCAGCAAATACTCGTCCGAGCTGTTCGTCAACTTCACTGATCATGCCGTAATACTGCGCGCGCATGTCTCTGACCATTTCACTAGGCGCACTGCTCGCAGGGTTCTTTGAGCCACCCTTATGGATGTAGTGACGTTCTTCGTAAGGGATTGGCTCAATGTGCGCTGGCACATCATCAGGGTCATACATTGTTGAGAACGTTCCAGCAGCGTTGTATGGCGGATGTGGGCGCAGGTAGCTGAGGTGTGTAAACCAAGAAGAGTCCTGCGTCTTCAGCCATTCAATGAACTCGTTAGTGAGAAACGTACTAAGTGACATCTCAACTGGTCGTGATGACTCATCCCTCAGCGCTTCGAGGCCGTTGTCAACAACGTCGTAACCATTCTCTCTCAGGTAGGCAACCCACGGTCCTTGGTTATCTGGGAGTCGACAACCTTCAGAAAAGCCATCGAGCACCCCGTCGTAGTGAAGTAGGCGTTCGTCATCTTTGCCACTTGCTGACCAAGGATCGATTGCCTGATCGGTATAGCCAAACAACGTTGGGTTGTACCCCGCACGACGTGCAAGTTTTGCGACGTTATCGAAGCTGTTCGATAATGGTGTCCCATTAGCAACAACACGATTATTCATTTGATACGTGCCGGTATAGAGCGCGGCACGACCGGGAGAACATGGCGCAGACTGTGAATAGTGCTTTGCTAGGCGCACTCCCTCGCGAGCCAATCTGTCGAGATTCGGAGTCTTTACAAGCGGGTGCCCGGCACAGCTCATTGAGTCTGCTCGGAACTGATCAAGAGTTATAAAAAGAACGTTCATGAAAGCACGCTTCTAGGCGGTGCGTTGAGAAGACATTCACTTAGATTTTTAGCTACATGAACCATGCGCTTATCCTACAAAGCAAACTAGCAAACTACTTTTTAGAACGACCCTCATTTTTTTGAAACTGAAGTGGGAGGTGCAAAACCCTTGATTGCTCGTGAAAGTGCCACTTACACGCCCGACCTTCATTCACCGTACTGTGGCGTTTTTGGCAGTAGCTACATCTATATGACACGAGTAAACCTTATCTTTGCAGAAAGACTTTAGAAGCTCTTCGTACTAACGCTAGGGGCGAGTTACGCGCAACGAGCCAAGGCACATCTCATCTGAAGATCCGTCACCCCAGATGACATAACGCCATGGAAGCTGTTGGAGTTGTGGAACCAGCAGATGGAGTCCAGGGTTATATGTACATACAATTCGCACAACGTCACCGGCCTTAAGCGGAACTGGCTTTGGCAGTGTAACTGGTGCTTGGTTGTCAAAATCGAATGGATTGCTATCGAGCAACATTTGCTGTCTTGAAGTTCCTGGATTCAGTATCAGTTGAAGACGAGTTCCAGTTAGGTGCATGTGTGCGCCCGCTTGAATCACGGTCTCACTTTGGCCGATTCGTTTATCGCAGGTCGAAGTCAAACTTGCAACTGGCTTTAAGAAGTCTTGACCGCAGAGCATGAGAAGTTGACCTTCAACATTTGCGGCTTTCGAACCAGTTCTTGCAGCTAAGTCAGCGAGTGCCTTGGACCTGTCGCAAAGTGTTGCTGTAACACCAGGTGGGCACGACAACTCAACTGGAGCAGCAAATGATTCTCCGAATAACGGCTGAAGTGAGTTAAGTGCTGCCGGTACTGCAGTTATTAGAACCTTTGACAGATCCGCGGGGACCGTGCCGCCAAGAGCGGCGAGCAAGTTGTAGTGCACTTGCATAACAATCTGGTCACCTTTATTAACTCGGGTGCCGTAACCAGCTGGCCAAACGTCAATCGGACGACCAGGCGCCCATCCAGCAAGTGTTGATGCAATGTCTGCGGTTGATGAGTCTGTAGTTACTCCACCAAAGCAAGACCACCCATTGCCGTTGTCATCAAGTTTCTTATACGTAGGAATCGAACTCGCACCTACAGTCCAAAACAATGCGTGGTGCACAAACGCACGCTGCTGTGGAACAAACTGAACTGACGTCACGTAAGCGTCCATTACAAACTTTGGATCAATTAAGAAACAGCGATAATCATCTTTGCCACCATTTTGCCCGACTGGCTGATGAGGTTTGGTCATCATTGCGGTATAGACACTCGCTTGATTAACAATCGTGGTGGTTGAATCTAACGACGTAGTAGTCGTTGTAGGCAAAGCGCTCACCTTTACGCCCGCGCTCCATACAAGTTTTTTGTTGGAAAGTACGCATGTGTATTTCTTGTTCGCGTACACAACAACTTGTCCCTTTGTGGAACATGAAGAATTAGTAACTGGATGGGTGGCGCTTGTCGCGGAGGCGACGGGAAGAAGTGCAGAAATAACGCTGAACGTAAGAAGTGCGAGCGAGATTCGTTTCTTCATTGCCGCCTTTTCTCTAAAACTTTAACTAACGATAGTCCACAAAGTTGTGTGATTAAACATTGAAAGCTCTTGGTATTGCTGAAATCTTTGGAATTCTCATTTTGGCAATTACTGAACCAGGACAAGGGTGGCAGTATTGCGCGATACCCAAATCACCGGCAACCGAGAGATAGATAAACGCGTCTTCTGGGGTGAAGGACCATTCATTCACCAAGATTCTGTACGCCTCTTCACAAGCCATCTGCATTGCTTCATTAATGTCACCAACAGCAGTTCCATGTGTGATGACTGAATCAGCAGTTTCTGTAACTGGCCATATTCCGCGCTTACCCTTGATGAGGTCAACCTTAATGATTCCGATTCCACCAATTTCAACACCAGTTCCTGAAATCTCACCGTCCCCCATAGAAGCGTGCATGTCACCAATCGAGAGCTGCCCGCCGGACTGGAATACTGGAAGGTGCACAGTTGCTCCAATTCCATGATTATTGTTATCCATGTTTCCTCCGTGTCTGCCAGCATCAAGTGTTGGAATTACACCAGACTCAGGAGAAACGCCAATGACACCAAACATTGGATTGACAGGAAATGAGACTCTCTCGTTCATAGTGATGACGCCATCTTTTACTTTGAAGATGCGAGTTGTGGGCTTAACTAAGTGACCGAGCTGTCCCCACTCTGGCTGACACATTGCAGCACCCTGCTCATTAGGTCGAATGTCAATCAGCGTTACTGAAATACTGTCGCCTGGTTCTGCTCCCCTGATTGCAATTGGCCCTGTAGCTGGATTGATCAGAGCGTTGTCAATTGAATCGTGAGTGTCACTCTCGCTTGTTACCTGACCGGTGTAGCAGTCCCACGTTTCAATCTCGATGATTGTTCCTGGGTCAACTGTAAGTACTGGCTCATGGTTCGCATCAAAACTAAAAATGTGATGGTCTCTGGAAAGTTTGACAGTTGGTTCATTCATGAATACTCCGTTGATAATTAAGCGCGTGGGTAATGGCAAGCAACTGAGCGTGAAGGAGAAATTGCCACAAACGCTGGCTTCTCTGATGCGCACTTTTCAGTTGCGTATGGACAGCGGGGATGAAACGTACACCCCGTTGGTTTATGTGATGGATCTGGAACGTCCCCTGACAATACAATTCGTTTGCGAGTTGATTGAGTGCCGTCATCAAGTTCTGGAGCTACTGAAAGTAGCGCTTCTGTGTATGGATGAAGCGGCTGGTCATAGAGCGAATCAGCATCGCCAAGTTCTACAAGCTCACCCAGATACATAACTCCTACGCGAGTTGAAACGTGGCGCACAACGCCTAAATCGTGGGAAATGAATATATACGTGAGTGCCAGTTTTTCTTGCAGATCTTTTAATAGATTGAGAACTTGAGCTTGTACAGAAACGTCAAGTGCAGAAACAGGTTCGTCTGCAACAACAAGCTGAGGGTTGAGTGCCAGCGCCCTCGCGATGCCAATGCGCTGTCGCTGACCTCCCGAGAATTCGTGTGGGTAACGCTGAAGTCCATTGACATCTAGTCCAACGAGTGAAAAGAGCTCTCGGACACGTGCATTAATTTTTTCATTATCACCAAACCCATGAATACGAAGTGGCTCAGCGACTATGTCACCCACGCGCTTCCTTGGGTTCAGCGATGCAAAAGGGTCCTGGAAGATAAGTTGCATCTCACGACGATGTTTGCGCAGTTTTCGACGTGGGAGTCCAGTGATAACTGTTCCATTAAAAGAAACCGAACCAGACGTTGCTGCAAGAAGCTGAACTAAGCAACGAGCAAGTGTGGACTTTCCGCAACCAGACTCCCCTACGATCCCTAACGTCTCACCACGAAATACATCAAGCGAGACTCCAGAAACAGCCTGGACTTGCTCTCGCTTTCCAATTTTCTTTGATTTAATTGAAAAACTTTTAACAATATCGGTTGCACTCAGAATCACTTCACTCATGCTGAATGCCTTTCAGAGCGAAACGTCACTTTTTGGACACCATCAAGCCAGCAGGCATCTTGGTGTTCGGTGCCTCTCATTGCTGGTCGAGTTGAACAAATATCCATTCGGTGATCACAGCGTGGAGCGAAGGCACAACCTTCTGGCACGTCCAAGGGTGACACCGCATTTCCTGGAATTGTTACGAGACGAGACTTCTTTGATTCAAGTCGTGGAACCGCACCCATAAGTCCCCACGTGTACGGGTGTTGAGGGGTTCGAATGACATCGACTCGACTTCCCATTTCCGCAGGGCGGCCAGCATACATAACCACGATGCGGTCAGCCATCTCAGAAATCACGCCCATGTCATGAGTGATCAGAACAATCGATGAACCATACGTATCTTGGAGCTTGCCCATTAACTCCAAGATCTGTGCTTGGGTAGTGACGTCAAGCGCAGTTGTTGGTTCATCCGCAATTAAGAGCTTCGGGTTGCATGAGAGTGCCATGGCGATGACAACTCGCTGCCTCATACCACCAGAGAATTCGTGTGGAAACTGGTTTACGCGTCGAGCGGGGTCAGGGATTCCAACTTCTGCCAGTAACTCAATTGCACGAGCGTGTGCTTGCTGTTTATTTTCAGTTCCGTGAGCACGAATTTGTTCAGCAATCTGCCAACCCACGCTATACACCGGAGTAAGTGCGGTCATTGGATCTTGAAAGACCATGGCAATGTCTTTACCTCGGATTGATTGCATTTGATCATCACCAAGACCAAGAATTTCACGTCCCTGGAACTTCACGCTTCCTTCAATAGTGACGTTTGTCTCTCGCAGAAGTCCAAGCATTGAATACATCGAGACTGATTTTCCAGATCCCGATTCACCAACAATTCCGACAACTTCTTTTTCACCCACAGAGAAGGTTAGGCCATCAACGGCACGAACTACCCCCGCACGGGTTTCAAAAGATACCTGTAGATTCTCAACACTTAGAAGTGGCTCAGGCAACTCGCACCCTCGGATCTAGGAATGCATATCCAACGTCGACAACAGCATTCGCGAGCACAACAAAGAATGCTCCATACATAACGCAGCCCATAATGACTGGAAGATCGAGATTTTGAAGCGAGCTGTACGTCAGCAGCCCAACACCAGGAAGTCCAAATACAACTTCAGTGAGTAGTGCGGCTCCACCAATAAGTGCACCAAAATCAAGCCCGAAGAGTGAAACGATTGAGATTAATGAGCAGCGCAGGGCGTGGCGAATCAGAATTCGACGCTCTGATAACCCCTTGGCACGAGCAGTGCGGACATAATCCTCATTGAGCGCATTCACTAACTCGGCTCGAAGCACACGAGCATAAATTCCTGCGTACAGCGATGCCAGTGTTAGCCACGGAAATAAGAGGTGTAGCGCCCATTGGAAAGGATTCTGAAAAATAGAAACAAACCCAGAAGATGGCACCCAGGAAAATATCGAATGATGCAGCCCCCCTTGAGTAATAAGACTTACCACTTCACCGAGCCAGTAAGCCGGGACAGAAATCGCTGCAATACCAAGGAACATAATCAATGGATCAATGAATTTTCCTCGATTGGCCGCAGCAATGATTCCACCAGTTACACCAACGAGC
>CAIKVF010000210.1 GCA_903830745.1 uncultured Actinomycetes bacterium
AGAAAGCACCGAATTCCGCATAGAGCGTCGACGCTTCGTCGAACCTCATTGTGTAGACGCAGTCCTTGAGGTCGTCAACGTGGACACCGAAGAGTGTCACTCCCCACTCCCAGTCGTCTAGACCAGTGGATCCGGTAACAACCTGAAGGACACGACCCTTGAAGTCACGTCCAGATTTACCGTGCTGGCGCATAAGTTCTTCGCGCTCTTCGTACGGCAACTTGTACCAGTTGTCTTTTTCGCCACGGCGCTTAGACATTGGATAGAAGCAGAATGCCTTCATCCCTTCAGGAGGAAGAACCGGGAAAAGACGGTCGTTGATCATCTTTTCTGGCATGCCCTGGGCGTATTCAGAAATTTCAGTTACAGAAACGTAGCTCTCGGCGACCATGAATCCAGCCGCTTGAATCTTTGACTGGAACTTACGTAGGTCCCACAAGTTTGTTCCAAGAACCATGAAGCAGGTATCGGCTTTTGCGCCCATGATGGCTGCAGTTACAACTTGCATGCCTACTTCTTTGGCTTCTTCAACCGCACGCTTTACTGCAGATGCGTCAACAGCTCCGTCTGGGTGACAAAAGAGGTGCAAAACATTGAGACCGTTTGATGGACTGAGCGGTTCTTGATTAGTCATGTAACCATGCTACGCCCATTTAAGAATTTGCATTTCAGCCGAGAAAGCAGAAACCCCCGGGTTTTCACCCGGGGGTTTCTAAGTCCAAATGGACGAGTTACATCATCCCGCCCATGTCGCCCATGCCACCACCAGCAGGTGCGCCTGCAGGCTCTGGCTTGTCAGCAACGATTGCTTCAGTAGTAAGTAGCAACGCAGCGATTGATGCAGCGTTCTGTAGTGCAGAACGTGTCACCTTCGCTGGGTCAATTACTCCGGCCTTCACGAGGTCCACCAGTTCACCGGTTGCAGCGTTGAGTCCAATTGAACCCTTCGCGTCAGCAACTTCGCGAACCTTAACGGCACCTTCGAAACCAGCGTTTTGTGCAATGTGGCGAAGTGGAGCATCAAGAGAGTTAGCAACAATGCGAGCACCAGTTGCTTCGTCACCAATCAATGTTGCAATCAATGCTTCAACGCTGGCACGTGCACGAACGAGTGCTGTGCCACCACCGGCAACGATTCCTTCATCAATAGCTGCACGAGTTGCACTAAGTGCGTCTTCAATGCGGTGCTTCTTCTCTTTAAGTTCAACTTCAGTTGCGGCCCCAACCTTGACAACAGCAACTCCACCAGCGAGCTTCGCAAGACGCTCTTGGAGCTTCTCGCGGTCCCAGTCAGAGTCAGTGTCTTCGATTTCACGCTTGATCTGAGCAACACGACCAGCAACTTCAGCAGCAACACCCGTTCCGTCAACAATTGTTGTTGCGTCCTTGGTGACAACAATGCGACGAGCGCGACCAAGAAGATCAATCGTTGCAGTGTCGAGCTTGAGTCCGATTTCTTCAGAGATCACTGTTCCACCAGTAAGTACAGCCATGTCTTGGAGCATGGCCTTGCGGCGGTCTCCAAATCCTGGTGCCTTAACGGCTACTGAAGTGAATGTTCCGCGGATCTTGTTAACTACAAGAGTCGCAAGCGCTTCGCCTTCAATGTCTTCAGCAACAATGAGAAGTGGACGTGCAGCCTGCATTACCTTTTCCAGTACTGGAACAAGGTCGTGCACTGCAGAAATCTTCTGGCTTGTAAAGAGAATGTACGCGTCTTCAAGAACTGCTTCTTGACGGTCATTGTCAGTTACGAAGTATGGAGAAAGGTAACCCTTGTCGAACTGCATACCTTCGGTGAGCTCAAGCTCGATGCCGAATGTGTTTGATTCTTCAACAGTTACTGTTCCGTCTTTTCCGACCTTGTCGATTGCGTCAGCGATAACTTCACCAATAGAAGCATCCGCTGCAGAAATTGTTGCAACCTGAGCAATCTGAGTCTTGTCTGAAACAGTCTGTGACTGTTCCTTGATTGACGCAACTGCAGCCTTAACTGCCAGTTCGATTCCACGCTTAAGACCTGATGGGTTAGCGCCTGCAGCAACATTGCGCAGACCTTCCTTGATCAGTGCTTGAGCAAGAACTGTTGCAGTAGTTGTTCCGTCACCAGCAACGTCGTTTGTCTTCGTTGCTACTTCCTTCACCAACTGTGCACCCATGTTCTCAAACGGGTCTTCGAGTTCGATTTCACGTGCGATGGAAACACCGTCGTTCGTGATGGTTGGAGCACCAAACTTCTTACCAATTACAACATTGCGGCCCTTAGGTCCGAGGGTGACTTTGACAGCATCTGCCAACTTGTCAACACCGGCTTCGAGTCCGCGACGAGCTTCCTCGTCAAACTTGAGCATCTTTGACATTTTTTATCCTTGTCTATAGAGAGATAGCGACGAATCGCTGAATGACTACTTAGTTACGACTGCGAGAACGTCACGACTGGAGAGAATAAGAAGATCTTCACCATCGATTGTGATTTCAGTTCCGCCGTACTTTGAGTACACAACAGAGTCACCGGTCTTTACTCCGCTAGGAATAAGTTCACCTGTTGTCTCTGAACGACGTCCAGGACCAGCAGCTAGAACTTCGCCCTGTTGTGGCTTTTCCTTTGCTGAGTCTGGGATTACTAGTCCAGATGCGGTTGTTGACTCGGCCACGTCGGGACGAACAACAATTCGGTCTTCTAGGGGTTGCAGCTTCATTTTGATTGCCTCCTGAGCAATTAGCACTCGAAACTTCCGACTGCCAATTTAGCAGTCTCACCGCAAAAGTGCCAAATGAGACTTGATCAGGGACAATGTCTTTCGAGCTTCCACTGATTTGCAGACTGGGTATAGAAAACCCGGTCGTGGAGTCGGTCTGTGCGGTGCTGCCAGAACTCAAAATACGTAGGTTCTAAGCGGTATCCGCCCCAGTGCAGTGGGCGCGGGATCTCCTTACCTTCAAACTCAATTTCAAGTTCCTTGACTCGGTTTTCAAGTTCAGCGCGACTCGCGATTGGAGCACTCTGGTCACTCGCGTGCGCACCGATCTGGTGTCCACGAGGACGAGAGTTGAAGTACTCATCTGACTCTTGCGCACTCATCTGGCTCACTGCGCCTTCCATGCGGATCTGCCTGCCGAGTGGTTCGCAGTACCAAAGAATTGCGGCGAAGGGATTGAGGAGTAACTCATGTCCCTTGTGCGATAAGTAATTCGTATACCAGCCAAATGAGTGATCATCAATGTGGCGAAGAAGGACCATGCGAGTGCTTGGATGCCCGTGCGGCGTTGATGTTGAAAGAGCGATTGCTTCACGCTCTCGCATTACGTCTTTGGCTTCATCAAACCATTTGTTGAACTGGACAAATGGGTTTGGATCGCAGTCTGCAACGTCGAAGGGGACCCAGCGCTCACTCATTTGACATCTACTAACTGCCAGTTTGGACTCGCAGACAAAGTAAGCGGGCTCGGTCCATTGTGAGAAATTCTGTGCACACCAGCAGCAGCGATCATTGCTGCATTATCAGTGCACATCTGCATTGTTGGCAAGTGAGCAACAATTCCAAATTCACTAGCGAGCTGTGTAATGCCAGCACGAAGTGCAGAGTTAGCTGCAACTCCCCCAGCGAGTGCCACACCCTTCACTTCATTCTTTTCAAGTGCGGTGCGTAACTTGCGAAGTAGTTGCTCAGCAACGGCTGCTTGAAATGAGGCAGCAACATCAGCCAGAGGGACATCAGCATTTTTCTCTGTAGCCCTAACTACTGCAGTCTTCAGACCAGAGAACGAAAGGTCGTAACCTTCGCCGGTCATAGAAACTGGGAGCTTTAGTTTTCCAGGTGTTCCAGTTTGTGCAAGCTTGTCGATTTCAGGACCACCGGGGTAACCAAGTCCGAGCCACCTAGCCACTTTGTCATACGCTTCGCCCGCTGCGTCGTCGATTGTTTCACCAAGTACAACGTGCTCTCCTGGGCCACTTTGTAAAACAATCATGCTGTGTCCGCCCGATACTAAAAGTGTCATCAGTGGCCACTCAAGATCACTCTTTTCAAGCAGTGGCGCAAAGAGGTGGCCCTCTAAATGATTGACCCCAACGAACGGCACACCCCACGCGAGTGAAAAACCCTTTGCGGCAGAAAGGCCAACGAGAAGTGATCCAATAAGTCCCGGTCCACTGGTGACGGCGATTGCATCAATGGCTGGGTTATGAGGATCAAGTCCCGCATCTTTTAGCGCACGCTCAACAACAGGGCCAATGGTTGCAACGTGAGCTCGTCCTGCGAGCTCTGGGACCACGCCACCAAATGCGCGGTGCTGGTCAATGGAGGATTCAATAACGGAAGAAATCACGTGGAAGTTCGAATCAACGACTGAGGCCGCTGTTTCATCACAACTTGTTTCGATTCCTAGAACGACCGACATATCTCTAGCGTAGGGCTCTCATGGCTTGTCTTCAACGGGCAGATCAGCCCAAAGAACCAGCGCATCTTCGCCAATTTTGTCGTAGTAGTTCTTTCTAATGCCGACCGGCTTAAAGCCGTACCGGTAATAGAGATCTTGGGCCCGCTTGTTGCTGACGGCAACTTCTAAGGTGGCGCGCTCGATGTTTCGCTCTTTTGCATCACGCCATGCATCGTCCATCAGTGCAGCTGCGATTCCCTTGCCTTCAAAGTCCGGCAGCACACCAATGGTGTTGATGTGCAGTTCATCCATTACAAACATGACCCCGAGATATCCGAGAATTTTTCCATCTTCAACTACAACCGTGTAGCGGCGAGTTTCAATGTTGGTCACTTCATCGAGCAACATCCCTCTCGTCCAAGGCTCAGGAAACTGAATTTGCTCAATTGCGAGTAACTCTGAAATGTCGCGACGTTCAGCGAGACGAATTTGCCACGTCATTTTGCTCGCTCACGAGTAGTGAAGTTCGCAATCGCATCTGCTTCTCGAAGGTAAAGAGGAGTAATAGTCGCTGTTGGAGTTCTCATCGCCCCAAGCGTTAGTGCCGCGTGAATTGAGGGAACTTTTTCGTGATGAATTACAGCGCCCGGCACTGCAGAAAAATCGCTGAGGTACCGCTCAACGCCGTCACCAGTAAATGTCACTGGCACCGCCATTGTGGCCCACTCAATTACAACCGTGCGAGGAACTTCAACACGTGGCTCATCTTTTGGCGAAACACCTTCATCGAGCGTGAACGTCTGAACAAATACTTCTCCACGTCGACCATCAACGGCACAGACCAATGTTCCGCGCACCCCTGCGTCGTGCGCCCCGTGCGCCAGAAGCTCTAGAGAGCTAACGCCAACAATTTCAGCGCCAATTCCTTGCGCCAGAGCAATTGCTGTAGCAATACCTACGCGAAGTCCAGTAAAGAGTCCTGGGCCGTGGTCAACCACCACACGATTAATGTCACTTGCCTTGAGTCCCGCTTCACGAAGAAGTGCCTGAATGCCTACCGTGAGCTCTTCAGTGTGCTGGCGATTCTCATCAACCAGTTTGATGATCTCGAGTCCGCTTGCTGTGCGAAGTCCCGTGGCGCAACCTTCAGTTGCGGTTTCAATTGCGAGAATGTTCATGACGTTGCCCACGCAGCTAGTTCATCACTTCTCGAGTTGCCAAGCGCACCACTAACAATCAGACGGCGTCCTTCGTTGTCATCGATTTCAAAGTTCACGGTAAGTACATCGCGACCAAATACCGACGCCGCGAGCTCTCCCCATTCAACGAGCGCAACACCAGCTTCTTCAACGAGTTCGCCGAGTGCGAGGTCAAGAACTTCACCGAGACTCTCAACGCGGTACACGTCACAGTGGTGCAAGGTCTTTATGCCTTTGGTGTTTGAACACGCGTGCTCTCGCACCATTGTGAACGTGGGGCTCGTAACTCTCTCGCTAACGCCTAGTGCTTTCGCAACACCCTTTGTAAAGGTTGTCTTTCCTGCACCCAGTTGACCAGAAAGAAGAACAATGTCACCGGGACGAAGCACCGCGGCGAAGTCTTCGCCACACGCCTGTGTAGCTGCGTCAGTGTCGCAGTAGCGCTCGTAGGTCACTGCTTACCCAGCAAGGTTTTTAGGATTCGTAAATCTTGGCGCATCACGTCAACCACGCTAGGGCCTTGGCGAAGTGCGGCGGCGGGGTGATACGTCGCCATTCCCCTCACTGGTCCTAAAGAAATGACTTTCCCGTGCACCGCACCAATTGGCTCCGTGTGATCAAAGACTGCCCGAGAAGCGGTGTTACCGAGAGCCAAGACAAACTGCGGGCTGACGGCGATGAACTGCGAATCAAGCCATGGGCGACACGCCCCGAGTTCAGTTTTGTTTGGCGTTCGATTATTAGGTGGTCGACACTTAACCACGTTGGTCACAAAGCAGTCACTTCTGAGCAGTCCGGTTTCTTCTTCAAGAAGGCGAAAGAGAAGCTGACCACTGCGTCCAATAAACGGCTCGCCACCTTCGTCTTCATTTTTCCCCGGAGCTTCACCAATCACCATTAGCGACGGCGAATCTGGCCCAGATCCAATGACAACTCGTGTTCGAGTTTTTGAAAGTGCGCAGCGTTGACACGATGCGAGTTCTGGAATGTTTGTTTCCACGACTAGCTCACAACGACGCGGGCAACACGGGTAGCAATCATGGTGAAGATCTCATAGGCAATGGTGTCAAGTCGTTCTGCGAGTTCATTCGCGGAAATGAATTCATCACCCTGGCGACCAAGTAGCACCACTTCGTCTCCAACCTTCACGTCGTCATCACCGCAGTCAATAACTATCTGGTCCATTGTTATTTGTCCAGCGAGTGGGTAACGCTTGGCATTAATTAATACTTCAGCGCCACCAGCAAAGAGTGATCGTGCGTATCCATCGGCGTAGCCGTAAGGGATTGTTGCAATGTTTGAGTCATTTTCAAGTTCTCGACGTCGACCGTAACTTGGACGAGCCCCCGCAGGAACACGACGAACAGCGCTCACCGCTGAATGAAGGCTCACTGCTTGTTGCAGACTCATTCCCGACTCACCTATGACACTTTCTAGCCAGAGCTGTGGTGCAACACCAAGTAGTCCGAGTCCACAGCGCACCATGGTGCCGTGAGCTTCCTTAAAGGCAACAGTTCCCGCAGTATTGGCAAGGTGAATGTTCTTAACTGCAAT
>CAIKVF010000211.1 GCA_903830745.1 uncultured Actinomycetes bacterium
AGTGCACCATTCAGATACCTGATTCGTTGCTCATCGTCATCAGTGCCAATTCCATTTTCAGTAACAATCACCGGAATGCCCGTCATGGTTGCAGCACGTCTCACTGTGTACTCAACACATTGTGGCCAAAATGCATATCCCATTTCTGTGACCTCGCCAGTCACTGGCATGATTCCGTCAGGGCCAAGTTCAATTTTTGTGTAGCACTGCACGCCAATAAAGTCGTCGTCGCCTACTGCCGAGAGATATTGATCTTCCATCGAAGTGCGAATGACTTCCATGGTTTTTTCCCCGCCTTCAGCGCACACGTATTCCTGCATTGAAAGACACATCCCAATTGGAAAGGTTCCTGGACCTTTTCTAAGTTCTTCACGCATCGCAAAGTGACAGCTGCGCATTGCTTCATTGACTTTGTCGTAGCGTGCGCGGTCTTTTACTTCTGGAGGAAAAACGCCAAGCAAATACCCCATGAGTGCAACGATGTTGGGCTCATTAATAGTGCATGCAACATCTATTTCTTCACCAAGCTCTGCTGCAACATGCTTGGCGTAGTTGCCCATCCAGTTCGAAATCTCAGGGTGCTCGAATCCACCAAGGTCAGCCACCCACAGCGGCAGCGTGAAGTGGTGCAGTGTCACGACAGTTTGAATACCTCTGGCGTGACACCCCTGAAGCACATCTCTGTAGTGCGACACAGCTTCTTTTGAGAAGACTCCTTGTTGGGGTTCAATTTTGGCCCACTCAAGAGAGAGGCGGAATGAATTAAGACCAAGTGACTCAATGATCTCTAGATCTTCCTCGTAACGATTCCATGAGTCGCACGCATCACCACATGGCTCTGTGGCAATAGTGTCAGGCTTAGTTTCAAAACGAGACCAGTCTGTGTTGTCACCGCCACCTTCAATTTGATACCCAGCAGTTGAAGTACCCCACATAAAGTCAGCAGGAAATGCCATTTGGCGTTCTGACATATTTCAGTCCTTTAATTGATTTTGACTAAGTTCGTGGGAACATCCACAACTTTGGAGCATACTTACAATCATGAACAAAAAACATGCTCCATTAAGTAATGAGCTCGCCAACAAAATGCTCGAAACCGCATACAACGAGGCCGTGATTGGCCTTAGTGAAGGTGGCATCCCAATTGGGGCCGCACTCTTCACAAGAGAAGGTGAACTTCTTGGTGCTGGACACAACCGTCGCGTCCAAGAAGACGATGCATCAGTGCACGCAGAAACAGACGCCTTTAGAAAAGCTGGACGTCGTCGTGACTACCCCGACTGTGTGATGGTCACCACGCTCTCGCCATGCTGGTACTGCTCAGGACTTGTTCGACAATTCAATATCGGAGCTGTAGTTATTGGTGAAGCCGAGACGTTCCATGGTGGTCACGACTGGCTTGAAGAACTTGGCGTTGAGATCGTTGTCTTAAATGACAAAGCATGTATTGAAATACTTTCGAAATTCACTCACGAACACCCCGAACTTTGGAACGAGGACATTGGTCTCTAGTTAACGAACTGGAGCACCAAAGAGACGATCGCCAGCATCACCAAGACCTGGCGTGATGTAGCCAACGTCAGTCAACTTCGCGTCTAGGGCTGCACCAAAAATTCTGATGTCCGGGTATTTAGAAAGTACATAGTCAATTCCCGGTTGTGCAGCTAACAAACAAAGAACTGTCACTGGACCAGGGTTGCGCTTAGCAATGATGTCAAGCACGCACACAAGCGATCCGCCAGTAGCCAGCATGGGATCACAAATAACTATTGGTGCGCCTTCGAGGTTTTCTGGAACACCGTCTAGATACACGTCTGGAAGCAATGTTTCTTCATTGCGACGAAGGCCCATCAAACAAACTCTGTGCACAGGAAGAATTTCTTGTGCGGCTGGGCTCATGCCGAGACCTGCACGAAGAATTGGAATGATTACGTACTGAGTATCAGCTCTAACCGCGGGTGCACCTTTTACAACTGGAGTGTCAACGGTAGTTACAGAAACTTTGGCGTCACGAAAGGCTTCGTAGGCTACGAACCTTGCAATCTCTCCTGCGAGACGCAGAAAGTCCGCATTAGAAGTTTTCTCATCACGAAGTTGACGAATCTTGTCAGCAACAAGTGGATGGTCGATGAAATAAGTAGAAGCCACAACGACACAATAGGCCATGTGGCTTCGTGAATTCCTGCACAAGTGAGCAAGTAACATCAAGCGATGGCAATTTCTCACTCCCCAAGGCCAAGCGCCAATCCTTTAGGTGGAGTTCACTCGAAATATCCCGGACCTCATGCGCTCATTTCACCAGACAAAAGTCTCACATGGTGGCGCAGAATCCTCCCTGTAATTGCATCGCACCGTTTTGCATTTATAGCTTCAATAAGCCTTTCGCTAGTCAGCTTGGTGTTCCAGACACTTGTTCCAAACATGCTTAATGACGCAATCGATAACGGGCTTATTCGCCACACCGGGAATCTTCATCGAACCGTTATTGAAATTTTGATTGTTGGTGTGCTCGCTGGAATCACAGGAATAATTTCTCGTCATTATGTGTACCGCACTGCCTACAACGTTGAAGCGGATCTTCGAGCGCTCATGTACAACCACCTCACGTGGCTCTCATTTAGTTTCTACGACCGAGTTCAATCAGGACAGTTAATTAGCCGCTCCAACAGCGAC
>CAIKVF010000212.1 GCA_903830745.1 uncultured Actinomycetes bacterium
ACTCCCTCGGGGCCATGGACAATGGCTGATCACGCCAATGACGTTCGAGCAGTACTTGACGGGCTCGGTATTTCTTCATGCATTGTGTTTGGAGTGAGCTTCGGTGGAATGGTCGCTCAAGAATTCGCAGTTACATTCCCTGACTACGTTGAGAAACTTGTTTTGTGGTCAACCAGTGCTGGTGGAACTGCAGGTTCTTCCTATCCACTTCACGAGCTCAACAAATTGAGCAAAGAAGAGCTTGAAGAGTTCACTCCACAATTAGCTGACAGCAGGTTCACCCCGCAGTGGTTAGAAGAGCATCCAGAGGTTCGCGCGTTGTTCCCTCCAACAACGGCACCACTAAACGAAGAACAACTTCGCGTCCAGGCACTTCAACTTGGGGCACGGTCTACTCATGACGTTTCAGATCGAATTAGCACCATCACTGCGCCTGTGCTTGTTGGCGTAGGTAGGTTCGACATTCTGGCACCACCGGAAAATGCTTTTGCAATTGGTGAACGAATTAAACATGCAACTGTTCACGAATATGAAGGTGGGCACCTTTTCTTTTTTCAAGACAAGAGCGCCATGGCACACCTTCATGAATTTATTAACGCATAACCAGACTGTTACTCTTCGACCATGACCTCGAAAATTGATCACATCATTATTGGTTCACCAAATCTTGAACAAGGTATTGAGTGGGTGGAGAGTCAACTCGGCATCGCACCGGTGTTCGGTGGAGTGCACGCTGGGTTTGGAACTCACAATGCGCTGCTTGGACTAGGCGATGCATACCTCGAAGTTCTCGCACCTGATCCTGCGCAGTCTGGCGCCACGTCACAGTTGCTGGAACTCGTGCGATCGCTCAGCGAGCCAGAATTGATCACCGTTGTAATCGCTAAGCAAAATCTGAATAATCCATTTTCAATGTCTCGAGTACGCGCCGATGGTGTGGTTCTTAACTGGGACCTCGAGTTCACCTCAACACCTTTATTTTTTATTGACTGGAAAAACTCACCCCGACCCTCTGGGCTTCCAGACGGGGGCGTGATCACCTCACTGAGAGTGACTACGCCAGAACCATCTCACCTAGATGGAATTGAAGAAGCGACTGTTCAAAATGGACCAATCTGGAGCATCGAGGCTTCGATCGATGGCGAGCCGCTGAACTAAAAGATTTAACGATTACTGTTTTTTGCTTGTGGCAAATTGATGTCGAAAATGATTCCCGCTAGGCGAACTACGAAGCAAGCAACAGCTGCTGCCGCGTACCAAAAGATTGAATTGATTTTCAATTCAAAACCAATCACTACGAGACCTGAAGCAAGCAGTGAAGGAATTGCGTAGAGGCCCGCTTTCAAAACCTGAGGAATTTCATTAAGAAGTACGTCCCTAATAATTCCACCAATTATTCCTGTCGTAAGTCCCAAGATCACTGATGCAAGTGGCCCCGCGTTATGGATTAGTGAAATGTCAGCTCCAATAACACTGAAAAGTGAAAGACCGACTGCATCAAGAATCTGAATCGATGAATGAAATCGAAGAAGTGGAACGTGGGCTAAAAAAGCAATCAACCCACCCGCAAGAGCTGCAGTAACAACTCGCCAGTCAAATATTTCCTTCGCTGCGATTCCAAGAAATATGTCGCGAAATGCTCCACCCGACATACCAACCACTACCGCTATGACCACTGCTCCAAAAAAGTCGAGGTTCTTCTGCGCACCAGCGAGACCACCGCTTAAGCCAAACACGAAAACACCACAAATGAATATCGCACTCACTGTGTGAGCACCAATTGCGTTAGTGATGTTCCAAGTTTGAGCTGATGCAATCGCAAAATTCACGCACTTCTCCTGTCTAGTAAATAGGGAGCTGCGGAGCCAAGCTAAGCGGCAGTCCAATTAACTTCGAGCCTTTTTTGGCAGTCATTGGATAAATAAGTTCAGGTCTAAAAGATCGAGTTTTACTCTCCCCCGCTTTTCCTCCACGAACTTCGACCCACTCTTCGTTGGTCACAGAGTTAAGTACATGAGCAATAAAAACCCATGACTGCCTGCGTTCTTTAACGCCATCAACAATCACTGCATCGCCCAACGAGACGCCAGCCCATTGTTCATCGCGCAGGAGATTTCCCTGACGAATTTCAATGGCGTATTTTTTCACGCTTCATTTTAACTCGATGAAGCAAGAAATTTGTGGTCAAGAAGTAAAAGAGATACGACTTACGTGACTGAACGAACAAACATACAAATCGTTTGAAAAACCACATGAGCCAAAAATCACTGACTGCAGCGAACTTTCAGTTGTAACGCGGTGCAACTCTTCACCGTTCATTACGTCAAGTAGAACAATGTCTTCAAGCCCCGATTCAACTCTAAAGTCGTTCATCATGACAACTCCTTCTTCCTGCAGAAGAATTGGATGCA